>NZ_JBIAHQ010000026.1:0-86716 GCF_042870725.1 Micromonospora sp. NPDC006431 | reverse complement strand
GATCAAACGCTGCCTCAAGCGCTACATCGCCCGAGAGCTCTACCGACGCCTCGAAAACCCACCCCAGCCACTTGACGCGGCATAGGAGCGTCCGCTCGCGTCAACCTGGGACGGAGCCGAGGCGCGGCGCGCCCGCGGGGTCGTTGGTCAGCATGGTCGGTTCTGACCGCTCGTGGTCTTCCCGTGCCGCTGTGTCTGCGGCATGCTGGATCGATGGGAGAGGTGCTTCCGATGCCCAGCTTCGGTGACCTGTTCAACGACCTGCGCGGCGAGGACCGGACGCTGCGGATCAGCTACCACCCGGACCGCGGCGCCGTGGTGTTGTCCCTGTGGAGCGGCTCGCTCTGCCGCGGCTCGTTCCGGATGCCGGCCGACGACCTCGGGCGACTCCTGACCCTGCTCACCGACATGCGGCGCGTCGCCGCCCCCGACGCCACGGCCGGGGGTGACGCGACCGGTTCGGCACCGACCGCCGACGATGCCACGGCCACCGCGCCGGCGCCCTCGGTGGAGCGCACCGGCGACGTCTCGGCGCACCGGGTGGCCCTGCCGATCCAGCCCGCGCCCCGGGTGGCCTGACTCCACACGTGCCCTGACCTCGAACGTGCGGAACCGTTACAAAACAGGGCAGCCATCCTCGCTTCCGCAGGCTACCGTCATGCTCAGGAATTCGGAAGGGAGGGACGATGCTTCCCGTCTCACCACACACCACCCGCCTTCGCCACCCCGCCTCGCGCGCCGCGCTCGGGATGGCCCTCCTCGTGACCGCCGCCGGCCTGGCCGTCACCGCCAGTCCGGCGTCGGCCGCCGCACCCACCCCCAGCACCGTCACCACCGTCACGCTCGCCGCGAGCAGCAAGCCGGTCCTGCGGCAGGGCTCCAAGGGCGCGGCGGTCAGCACCCTGCAACGCCGGCTCACCGCGCTGCACTACGACGTCGGCGGGATCGACGGCGACTTCGGGCCGTCGACGCACCACGCCGTCGTCGCCTTCCAGAAGGTGAACGGGCTGGCCCGGGACGGAATCGTCGGGCCGCGCACCTGGGCGGCGCTCGACCGCCCGGTCGTCCCCAAGCCGAAGTACACGCACTCCGGCTATTCGCTGGAGGCCAACCTGACCCGGCAGGTGCTGTACCTGGCGCGCGGGGGGTCAGTGGTACGGATCCTGGACGCCTCCAGCGGAAAGTCCAGCACCCCCACCCCCACCGGCAACTACAAGATCGAGCGGCGCATCGACGGCTGGCGGCAGAGCGATCTCGGCCTGCTGTGGCGGCCGAACTACTTCTACCGCGGCTACGCGGTGCACGGCGCCACCTCCGTGCCCACCTATCCGGCCAGCCACGGCTGCGTCCGGGTGCCCATCCCCGCCATGAACCGGCTCTGGTCGGTCATCGGGGTCGGCGTCCCCGTGCACATCTACCGCTGACGCGCGACCCGGCCGGCGGCCCGCCGGATCATCTGATGGGCCGCCGGTTCGGGACGGCGCGGACGACCCGGCGTCGATAGCATCGCCGGAATGTCGATCCGGCCGACCATTTTCCGGCTGCTCATGCTGGTGTCGGCGGCGTTGTTCCTGGCGGTGGCGCTGGCCATCCGGGCCCTCGCCGACGGCCGCCTCGAGCAGTACTCGGGCACCGCCCTCTACGCGTCGCTGGTGTACGCCGGGGTGCTCTTCCTGTGGCCGAGCCTGCGCCCGGTGCCGGCTGGGGCCATCGCGGCGGGCTTCTGCTGGGCGATGGAGTGTTTCCAGCTCACCGGCGTGCCGGCCGCGCTGTCGGCGCGTAGCCTGCTGGCCCGGCTGGTGCTGGGCGTCCAGTTCGATCCGGTGGACCTGCTCTGGTATCCGGTCGGCGTGGTGCCGCTGGTCGTGCTGCACCGGCTGCTGCCGTTTGAGCCGGCGGCGGCGGGGAAGACGCGGGCATCCGTCCGAGAGAAGGGCCCTGATGATGGACGACAACCAGTTCATCGGCCTGGTGGCGAAGCGCACCGGGACGTCGTCGCAGCAGGCGACCGCCCTCGTCCGGGCCACGCTGACGACCCTGGCGGAGCGGATCGATGGCGGCGAGGCGCGTGATCTGGCCGGCCAGCTTCCCGAGGGTCTGCGGCCGTACGCCTTCGCCCCGACCGAGACCGCCGAGCGGTTCGGGCTCGACGTCTTCCTGCAGCGGGTCAGCGGGCGCGCCGAGGTCGACCCGGAGCGGGCGAAGGACGGGGCGACGGCGGTGTTCGACGCCCTCCGCCAGGCCCTCCCACCCGAGGGGTATGACGAGGTGGTGTCCCAACTCCCGGCGGAGTTCGGCGAGATCGCCGACCTGACCGCGCCCTTCGTGCAGCGCACCCGCTGAGCGGGCCGCTCGGTCGGGAGGGCCGCGATGACCGCCAACTGGGACGAGCAGGCTGACCCGCTGCGCCGGCCGCCGGAGGTCGACGCGCAGGAGCAGCAGCAGGACGAGACCGTGGTCGGTCCGCCGGACGCGGTCTCCGACGCCGTGCCGGAGGCGTCCGAGGCGGACCTGGCGGAGCAGGGCGTCCTGCGTCCGCCGAGTGAGCAGACCGACCTGGCCGGCGCCGTCCGCGGCGATGTCAGCCCGGCGGACGCCGTGGAGCAGAACCAGGAGATTCCGGTACCTGACGAGGACCGCCGGGACTGAGGGCTCCGGCGCGGGGGGCGGTCCGCCCGGGCCGCCACCGGCACTCCGTCAGCACCTGCGGGAGCTGGCCGGCCGGGCCGGACGGGCAGCCGGCCGGGCTCAGCGGTCCGGGCTGTCGGCGGCGGCCATGATGCGCAACGCGTTCGCGTCCAGGCCGATCCGGATCGGAGTCTCGCCGTACAGCTCGCCGTCGACCTCGACCGGCGCGGGCCGGTCGGTCTCCAGCCACAGCTGGCGCACGGCGAGGAACGGCGCGTCGCCGAGCGTGCGGCGGTGCCCGGTGGCGGCGTTGCGGGCGGTGTCGCGCAGCAGCCCGCGGCGCGTCGACCCGCCGACGGGGTACGCCACCAGCAGCCGGTCGTCGGCGTTGGCGTCGGCGGTGATCGGCCGGCCGGCCTGGTGACCGCCGTTGGCCACGTACAACTGGTGGGTGACGAACTCGTGCGTGCGCGCCTCGGCGCGCACGATCACCCGCAGCGGCCGGTGCCGGGTGAGCAGCGCCAGGGCGGTGAACGGGTATGCGAGTCGGCCGGTGGCCCGTTTGAGCCGCGGCGGCGTCCGGAGCATCACGTCGGCGGACAGGCCGATGCCGATGTGGTTGGTGAACCGCATGTTCCCGACCAGGCCGAGGTCGACGTCGATCACCTTGCCGGCGGTGAGGATCCCGACCGCGGCGTCGAGGTCGAGCGGGATACCGACGGTGCGAGCGAAGTTGTTGGTGGTGCCGAGCGGCAGCAGGCCGAGCGCGATGTCGCGGTGGGCGAGCAGCCGGGCGGCGGTGCCGATGGTGCCGTCACCGCCGCCGGCGACCAGCAGGTCCGGCCCCAGGTCGGCGGCCGCGGCGAGGCGCTGTTCGAGCTCGCCGGGCCGCTCGACCGGGTATGTGCCGAGCAGGGTGAACCCGGCCGCCACCAGCCGCGACCGGGCCCCCTCGTAGAGCTGGCGGCCCCGGCGGGAGTGGGCGTTGACGACGAGCACCGCTCGCCGCTCCCGCCGGATCGCCGCCCCCAGCTCCTGCTTGGTCCGCATGAGGCCCGACCCTATCCGGCGGGCGCCGGTCGGGGCGGGCAACGACGGGCCGGTGCCCGCCGGTCAGTGCGCGGCCACGGCGACCGCGGCCGGCTCGACCTCGGCCAGCCGCGCTGGCCGGACCACGACGAGCAGGACGGTCATCGCCGCGACCATGCCGCCGGCGACCACCGCGGCCATCGCCACGCTGCCGGTGCCGAGTCCGCCGACGAGTGGCGCGGCCAATGCGCCGACGCCGAACTGCACCGCGCCGAGCAGCGCGGCGGCGGTGCCGGCGGCCTCGCCGTGGCGGGACAGCGCCAGGGCGGGCGCGTTCGGCATGGCGAGCCCGGCCGCGGCGAGCACCACCCACAGCGAGGCGAGGATGGCGGCGAGTCCGCCGAAGCCGGTGGCGGCGACGGCGAGCAGCACGAGTCCGGCCGCCGTGCCCACGCCGAGCGCGGTGACGAGGATCCGCTGCGGCGAGTACCGGCGCAGCAGCCGCACGTTGAGCTGGGTGGCCGTGATCAGGCCGACCGCGCCGGCGCCGAAGGCGATCCCGAACTGCTGCTCGTCCAGCCCGTACTGCTGCTGGAAGACGAACGACGACCCGGCCACGTACGCGAAGAGTGCCGCCATGGCGAGCCCGGCGACCAGCACGAGGCCGACGAACGTCCGGTCGCGCAGCAGCGCGAGGTAGTCCCGCCCGGTGGCGGCCAGCCCGCCGCGGCGGCGCCGCTCGGGCGGCAGGGTTTCGGCGAGCCCGAACGCCGCGACCGTGACGAGCAGGACGCCGAAGACGGCGAGGGCCACGAACACGCCCCGCCAGTCCGACCAGCGCAGCAGCCCGCTGCCGAGCGTGGGGGCCAGGATCGGGGCCACGCCCATGACCAGCATCAGGCGGGAGAAGAGCTGGGCGAAGGCGGCGCCGCTGAACAGGTCGCGGACCACCGCCATCGCCACCACGGAGCTGGCCGCGACGCCGAGTCCCTGCAGTACGCGCAGGGTGCCGACGATCCCGATGTTCGGCGCGATCGCGCACAGCATGGACGCCACGATGTGCAGCGCGATGCCGGCGAGCAGCGGCTTGCGTCGGCCGACCGCGTCGGACAGCGGGCCGATGAGCAGTTGGCCGAGGGCGAGGCCGGCGAGGGTGCCGGTCAGGGTCAGCTGGACGGCCGCCGACGTGGTGTGCAGGTCGGTGGTGATGGCCGGCAGCGCGGGCAGGTACATGTCGATGGTCAGCGGCCCGATGGCGATCAGCGAGCCGAGGACGAGGACGAGCCGCAGCCGTTGCCGGGTGCTCATCAGGTCACCGGAAAGCTGGGTTGGCGTGGGTGTCTCGATGGTGTCGACGGTCGCGGTCACGGGGCCACGTCCGTCCGGACGCGGGCGGAGAAATGTGCGGCGGTCACACCTGCCACCAAATCACCGGACCGCTGATCTCATTCCCACTCGCGACGAAGGTGCCTCAGGTCACACGCGCCGCGAACGGCCGCGCCGATCGTTGAACCGGTACCCGACGCGAGCCAGCAGTGGAGGACAGGACAGGTGCCGGACTACCCGAAGGCGATCACCCCGGTGGACCACATCGAGCCCGTGCCGCGCCGGGTCCGCGCGTTCCTCGCCGCCGAGCCGGTGCTGGACACCACGCGGGCCCGGTACGTCTGGGAGTGGCCGTTCTACCCGCAGTACTACATCCCGAGCGCGGACGTGAACCGTGACCTGCTGGTCGACGAGCAGCGCACGGACCCGTCGCGGCGGGGCACCGGACGGCTGCACGGGTTGCGGGTCGGCGAGACCACCCGTGGGTCGTGCGTCCGGTGGTACGGGGACGACGCGCTGCCCGGGCTGGCGGACACGATCCGGTTCGACTGGGCGGCGCTTGACGGCTGGTTCGAGGAGGACGAGGAGGTGTTCGTCCATCCGCGTAACCCGTACGCCCGGGTGGACGCGGTGCGATCATCGCGCAGTGTGCGGGTGGAGCTGGACGGGACGGTGCTGGCCGAGTCGACGTCGCCGGTGCTGGTCTTCGAGACCGGCCTGCCGACCCGCTACTACCTGAACCGCACCGACGTGAACTTCCACCACCTCGTGCCGTCGGAGACCACGACCTCCTGCCCGTACAAGGGGCGGACCAGCGACTACTGGTCGGTCCGCGGCGACGGCACGGTGCACCCGGACCTGGCCTGGTCGTACCGCTTTCCCACCGGTGCGCTGCTGCCGATCGCCGGCCTGGTCGCGTTCTACAACGAGAAGGTCGACCTGATCGTCGGCGGGGAGCGGCTGGCCCGGCCCAGGACGCACTTCTCCTGACCGTGCCCGCGCAGAATCCGGTGTCGCCTGATCCGGCGCGGGCGCATGCTTGGCGACGTGGTCGATGGCACTGCGACGTGGCGCAGCCCGTCCCTGGCCCGGGCCGTCGCTGAGCTCGAGGCGGAGCTCGAGTTGGCCTGGGCGGGCCTGCTCGCCGACCTGGACGTCGCCCCGGGTTCGCCGGAGGAGACGGCGCTGGGCTGGCTCGTGGCGGACGGTCCCGACGAGCACGACTGGCGGGTGGTGGACGCGGCCCTCGACCGTCTGACGTGTCCGCTGTGCGGATCCAGGCTCACCCACGGTCCGGTCACCTGTCACCGGTGCGCCTACTACCACGGCATGCGCTTCGCGGCGCGGGAGACGGACCGGCCGAACGTGCCGCCCGGCAACGAGCATGCCGTCCGCGTCTCCTTCGCCGTCGCCCGTAACCGTGCGCGCTACTCGCCCCGGGCCCGGGTCGGCTACGAGCTGAGCCTGCCCGGCCTCGTGGCCGGTGACCTACCCACCACGGCGCAGGCGCAGGCAGCCAAGGCGTTGATCAACAAGTTAACGCCCGGGGAGTGCGATGAGGTCGTCACACTCGCCGAGGTGGAGGCGCTGGCGAGTCCCCGGTGAGGCGTCGGTGGAGCGGCATTCCCACGGCTGGCAACTTTCTTCATCTTGCCGGCATGCGGTGGAAACCGTTGACAGCGCTCCGCGGCCCCCGTGATACTCGGTCGCCGGGCGTACGGCCAGCGCCCGGGCCGGGCTCAACCTGCTCGGCGACGGGCTCCGCAACGCCCTCGACCCGAGAAGTGGATGCAACGCATGACGGATCGCCTGGGTGACCTGCTGACCGAGCAGGTCGACGATCGGTACGCCGGCCTCGACACCGCCTCGGTCGCACAGTTGGCGGTGGCCATGAACGACGCGGACGCGACCGTGCCCGGCGCCGTGCGGGCCGCGCTGCCGCAGATCGTGCCGGCCATCGAAGGGATCGCCGACCGGCTCGCGGCCGGCGGGCGGCTGCTCTACGTCGGGGCGGGCACCGCCGGCCGGCTGGGAGTGCTCGACGCGTCGGAGTGCCCACCGACGTTCAGCACCCCGCCGGAGCTGGTGCGCGCCGTCATCGCCGGCGGCACCCCGGCGCTGTTCGCGGCGCAGGAGGGCGTGGAGGACGACGAGGCGGCCGGCGCGCACGCGATCGCCGAGTGCGCCATCACGGCCACCGACGCGGTCGTCGGGATCTCGGCCAGCGGCCGCACCCCGTACGTCCTGGCGGCGATGCGGGCCGCCAGGGAGCGGGACGCGCTGACCGTCGGCCTGTCGTGCAACGCCGACACCCCGCTGAGCGCCGCCGCCGATCACGGGATCGAGGTGCTCGTCGGCCCCGAGGTGGTGGCCGGCTCGACCCGCCTGAAGGCCGGCACCGCGCAGAAACTGGTGCTCAACATGATCTCGACGGTCTCGATGATCAGGTTGGGCAAGACGTACGACAACCTCATGGTCGACCTGCGGGTGACCAACGCCAAGCTGCGCGACCGGGCGGTGCGCATCATCCGGCGGGTGACCGGGGCGCCCCACGCCGAGGCGGAGGCGGCGCTCGACCGCGCCGACCTGGACGTCAAGACCGCGATCCTGATGCTCGACGGCCCTGCCGACGGGGCGGACCCCCGCCAGCGGCTGGCCGCCAGCGGCGGCCGGCTGCGGAAGGCGCTGGAGGCGAGCCCGTGAAGGTGCTCGGCCTGATCTCCGGCACCTCCCACGACGGGATCGACGTCGCAGCCGTCGACTTCGCGCTGCGCGACGGGGTGCTGCACGGCACGGTCGGGTACGCCGGCAGTGCGCCCTACCCGGAGGAGCTGCGCGCCCGACTGATGCGGGCCCTGCCACCCTCGGCGCTGACCTTCGCCGAGGCCTGCGAGCTGGACACCCTGATCGGTCAGGCGTTCGCCGAGGTGGCGGCCGACGCGGCCGGGCGGGCCGGCGGGGTGGACCTGATCTGCTCGCACGGGCAGACCGTCTACCACTGGGTGCAGGGGCGCCAGGTGCGGGGCACCCTGCAGATCGGGCAGCCGGCCTGGATCGCCGAGCGCACCGGCGTCCCGGTGGTCGCCGACGTACGGGTGCGGGACGTGGTCGCCGGGGGCCAGGGCGCGCCGCTGGTGTCCATGATGGACGTTCTGCTGCTGTCCGGCCTGCCGGGCCGGCCGGCCGCGCTCAACCTGGGTGGCATCGCCAACCTGACCGTGCTGCGGCCGCCCGGTTTCGGCGGCCCGGTGGCCTACGACACCGGGCCGGCCAACGCGCTGATCGACGCCGCCGTGGTGCGGGCCAGCGACGGCCGGCTGCGGTACGACGCGGACGGCCGTCTCGCCGCCGCCGGCCGGGTGCACGCCGGCCTGCTGGCGGAGCTGCTCGCCGAGCCGTACTACCGGCTCGAGGCGCCGAAGACCACCGGCAAGGAGCTGTTCCACGCCGCGTACCTGGAGTCGGCGCTGCGGGCGCACCCGGACCTGCCGGACGCGGACGTCGCCGCCACGCTGACCGCGCTCACCGCGCAGACCGTCGCCGACCAGGTATGCCGGCACGACGTCGACACCCTCGTCGCCTCCGGCGGGGGCTGCGCCAATCCGACCCTGATGGGCATGCTGCGGGAGCGCCTGCCCCGGGTGCGGGTCACCGCCGCCGACGAGTTCGGCGCGCCGGCCGACACCAAGGAGGCGATCGCCTTCGCGCTGCTCGGCTGGCACACCGCGCAGGGTCTGCCCGCCACCGTGCCGTCGTGCACCGGCGCGACCGGGGCCCGGGTGCTCGGCGCCATCGTGCCCGGCGCCGGCCCGCTGCGGCTGCCCGCGCCGCTGGCCACGGCACCCACCGCGCTGCGGCTGACCGGACCCGGCGGAGCAGCCGCAACAGGCGGCCGCTGATCCATGGTGACAGCCCGCCGGACGGTGGCGGGGCCGTGGTGCGCCTGGGCCCGATGAAGCCGGTCGCGGACGGCGTCGAGTCGGCCCTCCGGTGGCGGGCCGCTGGGAGTACTCTCCCGGCGGAGAGGAACGCGATGATCAGTCGTCGAAAGTTGATCGCCACCGGTCTGGGTGTCACGGCCGGCCTGGTGACGGCAGGTTGCAATCAGAAGTCGTCGCCGTCCGGCGCGGCGTGGTCGCAGCCCGGCGCGGCCGCGGCAAACGCGCCGGCGGACAAGGTTCGGGTGACCGTCACGCCGGCCGCCGATGCCACCAACGTGTCACCGCTCGAGCAGGTCGTCGTGGCGGCCGAGGGCGGCACCCTCAAGGCCATCTCGGTGGCCACGGGTGGCAAGACCGTCGCCGGCAAGCTGGGCGACGACCAGACCTGGCGGTCGACCGGCAAGCTGGCCTATGGCAAGACCTACACGGTCACCGTGTCGGTGGCCGACTCCGCCGGCGCGCTGACCGAGCATCGGAGCAGCTTCAGCACCCTCAAGCCGTCCGGGGTCGCTTCCGCCACGTTCCAGGCCAACGCGCTGGCCGCCCTCGAGGCCGGCGGCACGTACGGGGTCGGCCAGCCGGTCATGGTGCACTTCAGCAGGCCGGTGAAGAACCGCGCCGAGGCCGAGAAGGCAATGCTCGTGCAGACCACGCCGGCCGTCGAGGGACGGTGGCGTTGGATCGACAGCCGCAACGCGCACTGGCGGCCGGCGAAGTATTGGACCTCGGGCACGAAGATTTCGGTGAAGGTCAACCTCTTCGGCCAGGACCTCGGCCAGGGCGTCTACGGCGGCTCCAACGTCAGCACGAACTTCACCATCGGCCCGTCTCGCATCGCGATCGCCGACGCCCGCACCCACCGGATGAAGGTCTACCTCGACGGCAAGATGGTGCGGGACGTCCCGATCAGCATGGGCAAGGGCGGCACCACCACGGGCGCGAACGGGGAGACCATCAGCTACTGGACGCGGTCCGGCCCGCACGTGGTGATGACCCGCGAGCCCTCGCACCGGATGACCTCGGCCAGCTACGGGGTCACCGACCCCAAGAACCCCAACTACTACGACGAGGTCATCCAGCTCTGCCTGCGGATCTCGTACTCCGGCGAGTTCGTCCACATGGCGGACTGGAACATCGGCGCCCAGGGCACCCAGAACACCTCGCACGGCTGCATCAACGTCGGGCCGGCCCACGCCCGCTGGTTCTACGAGACGTTCCGGCTCGGTGACGTGGTCGACGTGCGCAACACCCCGCGAGCGATGGCGCTCACCGACGGGGTGGGCGACTGGACCATCCCGTGGGACAAGTGGTGACCAGCGGGGCAAGCGGTCCGGGCGCGGTGGAGCAACCGGGTGCGCGCGAGATCCAGGTGCCGATACTCACGCGCGTCGACTGAACGGGCCGCGCCGACACCGAGCCGGGCGGGCGCCAGGGGTCCGGGCGGCCGGCCGGATACCGTACCCGCGGCGCGGGGTCGCCCGCGCCGTGCCGTCGAGCGGTGAGGAGGGCCGGATGCGGCTGCACGTCGGGTGCGCGATGTGGACGCACAAGTCCTGGCAGGGACGCTTTCTGGCGCACCCGCTGCCGGCGAACGAGCGGCTGCGCGCGTACGCCGGCTGGTGCACCGCGGTCGAGGGGAACACCACCTTCTACGCGACGCCGACGCGGGAGACGGTGGCGTCGTGGGCGCGGCAGACCGACCCTGATTTCCGGTTCGTGCTCAAGCTGCCGAAGGCCGTCACGCACGAACGCCGGCTCACGGGCGCCGAGGACGAGTTGCGGGTCTTCCTGAACGCGATCGAACCCCTCGGCCCGCGGGCCCACGCCCTGTGGATCCAGTTGCCGGGCTCGTTCGGCCCCGCCGACGTACCCGCGCTCGCCCGCTTCTTGCGCGGGCTGCCCACCGCCCACCGGTATGCCGTGGAGGTCCGCCACCCCGCGTTCTTCGACGACCCCCGGGCGGTGCGCACCCTCGAGGAGACGCTCGACCGCGCCGGCGCGGAGTGGATTCCCTTCGACACCACCGCCTTCTTCCGTACCCCACCGACCAGTGACGCGGAACGGGAGGCGTGGACCCGCAAGCCGCGTACCCCGCCGCGCACCACCGCGTTGACCGATCGGCCGATCATCCGATACCTGGGCCGGGACGACCCCGCGCGGACGGTCGAGGGCTGGCAACCGTGGCTCGACGTGGTGACCGGCTGGCTGCGCGAGGGCCGCTCGCCGACCGTGTTCGTGCACACGCCGGACAACGCCGACGCGCCCGACCTCGCCCGCCAGTTCCACGACGAGGTCCGGGCCCGGCTGCCCGAGGTCGAGCCGCTGCCCGAGCCTGCGCCGGTCGGGCCGTCGACGCTGTTCTGACCAGCCGAAAATCGGGTGACCGCGACCGTGGGCCCGGTTAGCTTCCCCGGCATGCAACCACTCGATGAGAAGGACATCCGGAGGTCCTTCGTCAATTGCAGCAAGGGCGAGGCGAGCCGGATCCGGATGCCCGCGGGCTTCGCGGAGGGCACCATTCCCTGGGCCGATCTGGACTTCCTCGGCTGGACGGACCCGGGCGCCCCGCTGCGGGCGCTGCTGGTCCTGCCAGGTGAGGACGGGCCGACGGGCGTGGTGCTACGGCGGCCCGAGGCGTACAAGCCGAGCACGCTGCGGTCGAGCATGTGCCGGATCTGCCTGACCGATCACACGGCGTCGGGGGTGGCGTTGTTCGTCGCGCCCCTGGCCGGAGCGGCCGGGCGGAACGGCAACACCGTCGGTGAGTACCTCTGCGCCGACCTGGCCTGCTCGCTCTACCTGCGGGGCAAGCGGCAGCCGAAGATGCGGCTGGTCCGCCGGGAGGAGACGCTGACCCTGCAGGAGCGGATCGATCGGGCGATGGTCAACCTGGCCGCCTTCACCAACCGGGTCGTCGCGGGCTGACCCCACGCCCCATCGACGGCGGAACGTGCGTTTGACCGGCAGTTTGGGAGAGACGGCGAGCTCATCAAGCAGGCAATGAGTGGCGGCACAAGACGTGGCCCCGCCGGCCGCACGAGCTGCGGCCGGCGGGGCCTGGCCTGGGCTTCTGGTCAGGCGGCCGGCTGTGCGGCCGGCAGGAACCGGGAGAGGAAGGCCCGGGTACGCGGGTTGGCCGGGCGATCGAGGACCTCGGCGGGTGTGCCGCTTTCGACGATCGTGCCGCCGTCCATGAAGACGACCCGGTCAGCGACCTCGCGGGCGAACGAGATCTCGTGGGTCACCACGGTCATCGTCAGCCCGTCGGCGGCGAGGTCGCGCATGGTGGCGAGCACCTCACCGACCAGTTCCGGGTCCAGCGCGCTGGTCGGCTCGTCGAAGAGCATCAGCTTGGGGCGCATGGCAAGCGCCCGGGCGATGGCCACGCGCTGTTGCTGGCCGCCGGAGAGCTGCCGGGGGAACGAGTCCGCCTTGTCCGCCAGGCCGACCTTGTCGAGCAGGAGACGCGCCCGTTCGACGACCTCCGCCCGGGGCTCGCGAAGGACTCCGATGGGTGCCTCGACGATGTTGCCCAGCACCGTGAGGTGCGGGAAGAGATTGAAGTGCTGGAACACCATGCCGATCTGGCGCCGGGTCCGGGCGATGCGACGCTCCGGCAGACGGTGGATGCGGCCGCCACGCTGCTCGTAGCCGACGAGCTCGCCGTCTACGGTGACGGAGCCGCCATCGATGCGCTCGAGGTGGTTGACGCAGCGGAGGAAGGTGGACTTTCCGGAGCCGGACGGACCCAGGATCACCACCACCTCGCCGGGGTGCACGTCGAGGTCGACTCCCTTGAGCACCTCGAGCGGCCCGAAGTGCTTGCGGACTCCACGGGCTGACATCAGCGGCTGGCCGGCAGCGGTCATGACGGCACCTCGACTCTCGGCACGACCGGCTTGCGACGGATCTTGAGCACGTCGCGGTACCGGGTGGGTGCGTTGCGGTTGCTTCCCCGGGCGTAGTGCCGCTCGATGAACGACTGCCCGACGTAGAGGATCGACGTGATCACCAGGTACCAGACGCAGGCGACGAGCAGGAGCGGGATCGTCTGGAAGGTGCGGTTGTAGATGGACTGGACGGTGTAGAGCAGGTCGCTCAGCGCGATCACGCTCACCAGTGAGGTCGCCTTGAGCATGTTGATCACCTGGCTGCCCGTGGGTGGCACGATGAAGCGCATCGCCTGTGGCAGGACGACGCGGAAGAGCGTCCGCGTGCGGCTCATGCCCAGCGCCTGGGCCGCCTCGGTCTGCCCCTGGTCGACCGACATCAGGCCGCCCCGGACGATCTCGGCCATGTACGCGCCCTCGTTCAGCCCGAGGCCGAGGATTGCGGCGAGCAGCGGGGTGATGAGCGCGTTGGTCTCCCAGTGCGCGAACTCGGGGCCGAACGGGATGCCGATCGACACCCTCGGCATCAGCGCCGACAGGTTGAACCAGAAGATGAGCTGCACCAGCGCGGGCACGCCGCGGAAGAACCAGATGTAGAGCGCGGCGAGGGACCGCAGCAGCCAGTTCGTGGAGAGCCGGCAGACCGCCAGGAGCACGCCGAGCACGATGCCGACGGCCATCGCGATGACGGTGAGCTTCAGGGTGGTCCAGAGGCCGCGGCCGATGGACTCGGTGTTGAAGTACCGGAGGACCACGTCCCATTCGAAGTTGGGGTTCGTCACGAGCATGTGGATCAGCTGCGCGGCGAGGACGGCGACCACGGCGGTCGCCACCCACTGCAGCGGGTTCCGCTGGGGTACGGCGTGTGCGACGTCGACCGGCTCGGTGCCGCCGGCGGCGCGGTCGACGGCGGCCCGGGTGGCCGGAGCTTTCTGGGCCACGGTGCTCACCCCTTGCCGCCGGCCAGGTTGATGCCGGGCTTGTCGAGCTTGTTGCCGTCGAGACCCCACTTCGCCATGATCTTGGCGTAGGTGCCGTTGTCGTAGAGCTCCTGCAGCGCGGCCAGCAGCACGTCGCGCAGCGCCGAGTCCTTCGGCACGACGGCGCCCTGGAAGAGGTCGTCGAAGCCGTTCTTCTGTCCGGTGGCAGCCAGCTCCAGCTCACCGTTCGACTGCTTGACGAAGTAGGTCAGCGGTGCCTGGGAGGAGAAGAAGGCGTCGGCGCGGCCGGACTTGACCGCCAGGATCGACGACGGCTGGTCCTTGTACGACTGCACCTCGAGCGCCGGCTTGCCCTCGGCGGTGCACTTCTGCGCCTGCTCCTTGATCACCTTTTCCGCCGAGCCGGCGGCCATGACGGCGATGCGCAGGCCGCAGGTGCTGTCGAGGTCCTTGATCTGCTTCGGGTTGCTCTTCGGCACCGCGAAGACGACGAACTCCTGCACCCAGTCGACGAAGTCGTTGTCGGTCTCGCGCTCGGGGAAGTCGCCGATCGGTCCGAGGGCGAAGTCGTACCGGCCGGCCTTGATGCCGGTCAGCACGCCGGAGAGACCCTCGACGGTCACGTGTTCGACCTTGATGCCGAGCACCTGGCCGAGCGCGTCGGAGAGGTCGGCCGCGGCGCCGCTGAGGTCCCGGTTGCTGCCGACGATCTCGTAGGGCGGGAAGGAGCCGCTGTTGACCGAGACCAACTTGCCAGCCTGCTTGATCTTGTCGGGCAGCTTGTCGTGCAGCGCGTTGTTCTGCTGTTGCGTGGTGGTCTCGCCCCCGCCGCTCTGCTGAGCCTCGGTGGGGTCCTTGGCGCAGCCGGCGAGCGACAGCGAGAGCAGCACGGACATGGCGGTCACTGCGATGGGGGTACGGCGCATGACTATTCCTTCAAATCCAGGGTTGCTGTTGATCAGCCGGTCGTGGTGGCGAGCGGCCGGTTTGGAGTGGGGTCGACGGAGAACCGTCGGTTGGCGAGCACGGGGAGGCGCCGCCGGGCCTGGTCCAGCCGCTCGGCCGACACCTCGGCCCAGAGCAGGTCCGGGTCCTCGGCAAGGCACCCGACCACGACACCAAGCGGGTCGACGACCATCGAGTGGCCGATGTTGCGGGGGCCGCATTCGCCGCAGGCCGCGACGTAGACGGTGTTCTCCAGGGCACGCGCGGAGACCATCAGCTCCCAGTGCCGCTCCTTGAGCGGTCCGCGCACCCAGGCCGCGGGCAGCACGAGAACGTCGGCGCCGCCGTCGGTCACGAGCAGCCGCGCCATCTCGGGGAAGCGTACGTCGTAGCAGGTCATCAGGCCGACGGTGTGCCCGGCGCAGGGGAAGGTCACCAGCGGGCCGTCGGCGGGGATGACGTTGTCGGACTCCTTGGCGCCGAACGCATCGTACAGGTGCAGTTTGCGGTAATTGACGACTACCTGACCGTCACGCAGCACGACGAGGGTGTTGTACGCCCTGCCGTCCGGTCCCGGCTCGTGCACTCCGGCCACCACGGTGACCCCGGTGCCGGCGGTGGCCGCGGCGAGACCGGTGACGAACGGCCCGTCCAGCGGCTGGGCGGCGCTGCGCAGCCGGGTGAAGTCGTCGGTGAACCGCGCCAGCACCCCCTCGGGCAGGACCAGGAGGTCGGCGCCGCCGGCCGCGGCCCGCTCCACCAGGGCCGTGCACTGCTTGAGGTTGACCTGCCAGTCCTCGCTGGCGGCGAGCTGTCCCAACGCGAGGCGCATCTACTCCACTCCCGTCTCGATGGCGATCTTGGTGTACTCGGGGAACAGCACGTCCGGGTCGATCGGCGACTCGGCGATGCCCTGGGCGTGCAGTTCCGCGCAGAAGGCGTTGATCATCGAGCGGTTGGCCGCCAGGCCGTAGGGCATCCAGTCCGGGCCGTAGCGCCGCTCGGTGTCGTCGATCTCGGCGAGCGCCCAGGGCGTCGTGTCGGCGTGCTTGCGGTAGCTGGCCCACCACGCCTGCTGCGACGCCCGCAGCGCCGTCATCAGGTCGGCGAGCAGCTCCGGCCGCGCCTCGACGTGCTGGCGCTTCACGGCGATGAGGTGGATGCCGGGGATGAACCCGACCTCCTCGCCGTAGCGCACCTCGGCCTCGCGGTAGTCGGGGTACAGCGGGCGCAGCGGCGCGTCGTCGCGGTGGAATCCGGGCGGCATGAACGGCGTCATGATCGCGTCGAGCGCGCCGTTGAGGAGCCCTCCGACAAGGGACTCCCCCGGTTCGGCGAGCCGCACCCATGGCGGCGGCGTCATCCCGCCCATGCGGTCGCCGCCCGCCGCGTCGGGGGTGAGCGGTCCGACCATCCACGCGACGCCGGTGAGGTCGACGCCGGCCCGGCGCAGCACGGCCCGGGTCCAGGTGTTGCCGGAGTCCGGCCAGCCGGTCAGGCCGATCCGGGCACCGGCGAGGTCGGCGGCATCGGTGGCGGGGCTGTCCTTGCGAACCAGGATGCAACGGTGCCGGAACCCGCGCATGACGAAGGCGGGGATTCCCACGAGCCGGTCGTCGCCGGCCGCGCGGGCCAGGGTGTATCGGCTGAAGGAGGTCTCACCGGCGTCAAGGCCGCTCTCGTCGAGCAGGTGCGGGGTCGCCGCGAGGCGTGCGACGCGCACGTCGAGCGGGGGCGCCCCGACCTCGCCCAGAGCGAGTGGCACCAGGTGCGACCAGGGCCGAACACCGAGGTGAAGCGGGGTGTGTAGTGAGGTAGCCATCGCCGGCAACGATAAAGTTCAGACCACCTCCAGACAATAGAAGTTTTGTTACTGTTCATTCTTCTCAGCAGGTGGTGAACTATCTGCCATGACTTCCCCGCAACCGGGCACCCCCACCGGCGACGTCGACGCCCAGTGGATGGCCGAGCTGATCGAAGACGGCAGTGCCCGTGGCATCGCGGCGACGGTCGCCGCGCTCATCCGCGCCGGCACGATCCCTTCCGGCACTCGGCTGCCCACCGTGCGCACCCTCGCGCTCGAGTTGGGCGTCAGCCCCGCCACTGTGTCCGAGGCCTGGTCCCTCCTGCGCCGGCGCCGCTCGGTCGCCGGCCGCGGTCGCGCCGGGACCGTCGTCATCGGTCCGCCCGACGTGCCGCACCCCCGCCGCTTCGAGGAGGTCGGCCGGCACGGCAGCCGCCTGCGGCACGATCTCCGCCTCGCCGTACCGGACACCAAGCTGCTACCGCCGCTTGACTCCGCACTCGCGGCGGCGCTGCGCGTAGCGGGCCTGAACGAATACCACCGGGTACCGATCACCGAGCCGCTCGCCGACGCGGTCCGGCCCACGTGGCCGTTTCCGCCCGCAGACCTGCTGGCCGTCAACGGCGGCTTCGACGGCCTGCTGCTGCTCTGCCAGACCCTGATCGTCACCGGCGACAAGGTGGCGGTCGAGGATCCCACCGCGCCACGACTGCTCGACATCCTCGACGCGGTCGGCGCCGAGGTGATCCCGGTCCCCCGCGACGAGCGCGGACCCAGGCCGGACGCCCTGGCCGACGCGGTACGCCGAAAGCCGGTGCTCTTCATCTACCAGCCGCACGCCCACTCCCCCACCGGGTACAGCGTCGACGCGGCGCGCAGCGCGGAACTTGCTGCCGCACTGCGCGCCTCGGAGACCCTGGTGATCGAGGACGACGGTCTGGCCGACCTCGCCCCCGGGCCGGTGCAGACCCTCGGCACGGCCCTCCCCGATCGGGTGGTGTTCCTCCGCTCGTACTCGAAGTCACACGGCCCCGACCTACGCCTCGCCGTCCTCGGCGGCGCGGCCCCGCTGATCGACCGCGCTCGCGTCTACCGCACCTTCGGCAGCGGCTGGACGAGCCGGATCCTGCAGAACTGCCTCGCCCACCTGCTCACCGATCCAGCCACCCGCGCGCTTGTCGCACAGACCGGCGACACATACCGGACCCGACGACGGGCGCTCGCCGAGGCGCTGGCCGCCCGTGGCGTACACGCGGGCGGCACCGAAGGACTGAGCCTGTGGGTGCCCGTCGAGGATGAACGGTCCGCTCTGGTCACCCTCGCCGCCCACGGCGTGGCCGTCGTCCCGGGCGGCCGCTACTTCTCCGGCCCGCACGAGCCGTTCCTCCGCGTCGCGACCAGCCGGCTCCACGAGCACGTCGAGGAGGTGGCCGACCTGCTCGCCTTCGCCGCCTTCGAGGAGCATGATTCACCACAGGCGACCATCCGACGCTGATCACGTTCTCCGTCAACAACAGCCACGCGCGGCAGCCGACGACGTCGGCGGCACGGTGGACGGAGGTGTTGGGGTGACGCAGACCGACGCCCGGCGCGACGCTCACCGCACCGGCCGGTTCGTGGTCGCGTGGCGCGCCGCGGCGCCGTACCGGCCGTTGATGGTGTTGATGCTGGTCAGCTCGACAGCGGCGTTCGCGGCACTCGGCGTGCTGTCGTTGTTCGCCCGGGACGAGCTGGGCGCCTCGGACACCATGGTGACGGTCAACTTCGTCGTCGTCGCGCTGGCCAGCCTGGCGGTGCTGCTCGCCACGGGCCACGTCTCCGACCTTGGCGGCGTTCGACGAGTGCTCATCCCGGCGAGCTTCGCCTGGCTGAGCATCGGCTACGCGGTCCTGGCGAGCGTGCGGACGTACCCGGCGATGCTCGCCGTCGGGATGGTCTTCTTCTGCGCGGTCGGCGTCCCCAACGCGCAGCTGATGGCCTACGCGCGTGACCTCGTCGAACGCCGGGACACCGGCACCTCCACCGCTGTGATCGCCATGATGCGCGTCGTGTTGTCCATCGGTTCGTTCACCGGATTCGCCATCGGCGGTCTCGGCCTGGCCTACCTCGGGGCACGTCCGCTCTTCCGGGTCGTGGCAGTCGTCTGCCTCGGCTGTCTGGCGCTGTCGTGGTACCTGCTGCGGGGGCACGCCACCGGTGCCTTCGCGGCACCGCAGCCGCCACGGAGCACCGATGACCGGCGCGACGCCCAGACGAGGACGGCCGGTGCTCAGTGGCTGCTGCTGCTCCTCGTGGTCGTCATGGTGCTGTTCACCAGCGGACGCGTCATGCTGCTGTCCCAGTTGCCGATCCTGGTCACCGTATCCCTGCACGCCCCGCTGCAGATGACCGGAATCGTGCTCGCGCTGCCACCGCTGTGCGAGCTGGTCCTCATGCCGGCGGCCGCGTTCGCGGCGCTGCGTTGGGGACGTGGCAGGGTGTTCCTGGTGGGCGGCGCTGCGAGCGTGGTCTACTACGGCGGCCTCGTCGTGGTCACCACGGCTGGGCAGCTGATGATGCTGCAGGTCTGCTACGCGGTGTTCGGCGCCGCCACGATCGTTGCCGGCATCGACCTGGCCCAACGGTTGATGACCGGTCGTGCCGGCAGGGCCACGTCGATATATCTCAGTCACGAGAACGTGGCGACCGTCAACGGAAGTCTTGTGGCGACGGTGTCGGTTGCCACGCTGGGGCACCAGATCGGCTTCGTCGTCCCGGGAGCGCTCTGTCTCATCGCGCTCGCCGTCGCCACGTGGGCGTTCGTCCGGTACCCGGGCACCTTCGACCTGCGCCGCGGCCCACCGCGCGGACCGCGACCCCGGATACCCGCCGACACGGCCTGAATACCGACGGACATCGTCCTGTGCGGGCGGCCTGGCGAGGCGGTGTCACGGTTCGATGAGGCCGGCCCGGATGGCGTAGCGGGTGAGTTCGAGCCGGTCGCGGAGCCCGAGCTTCTGCAGGATGTTGGACCGGTGCCGTTCGACGGTCTTGACGCTGAGGAACAGCAGGTCGGCGATCTGTTTGCTGCTGTGCCCCTCGGCGACGAGCTTGAGGACCTCCTCCTCCCGGTCGGTGATCCGCCGCGCGGTGACGGTGTCGGGGTTGCTGCCCCGTCCGAGGTAGTCGCGGACCAGCGTGGTGACGGCCCCCGGGTAGAGGAACGGCTCGTCGCGCATGGCCGCCCGGCAGGCGTCGATGAGGTCGCGGTCAGCCGCCGACTTGAGCACGTAGCCGGCGGCGCCGACGCGGAGGGCCTCGAAGAAGTACTGCTCGTTGTCGTACATCGTCAGCATCAGGATGCGCAGGTCGGGCAGCGAGCGGGACATCTGCCGGGCGGCCTGCAGGCCGGTCAGGCGGGGCATGGCGATGTCCAGGATGGCCAGGTCCGGGGCCGCGGTGCGGGCCAGCTCGACGGCTTCGGCACCATCGGCGGCTTCGGCGACGACGGTGAGGTCGGGTTCGTTGTCGAGGATGAGTCGCACGCCGCGGCGTACCAGACCGTGGTCGTCGGCGAGCAGGATGCGGGTGGGTCCGGGCATGGTCAGCTGGTCTCGTTTCGCGTCGGTACCCGGAGGCACACGTCGGTGCCGCCGGCCGGGTCCGGGCCGATCGTGAGGTCGGCGCCGATGAGCAGCGCCCGTTCCCGCATGCCGCGGATGCCGGCGCCCTCGTGGGCGGTCGCGATCCCGTGGCCGTCGTCGCGGATCCGCAGCTCGACGCCGCCGGCGGTGCGCTGCAGGATCAGGTGCGCCGTGCGGGCCCCCGAGTGCCGGACGACGTTGGTGAGCCCCTCCTGGGCGGTCCGGTAGAGGACCAGTTCGACCTGGTCGTCGAGCTCCGGCAGGTCCCCGGCGAGGTGCCGGTGCACGGTCAGCCCGGCGGTGGTGTATTCCGTGGTGAGGGCCTTGAGCGCGCTGGCCAGGCCGAGTTCGTCGAGGACGCCGGGGCGCAGCCGGCGGGCGATGCGACGGATCTCGTCGAGGCTGTTGCGGGTGGTCTCCTGCACCTGGTGCAGCTCGTCGCCGACAGGTGGTGGTGCGTGGTCGGCGACGCGCTTGAGGTCCAGCAGCACGGCGGTCAGCGTCTGGCCGATCTCGTCGTGCAGTTCCCGGGCGACGCGCCGCCGTTCGGCCTCCTGAGCGGAGAGCGCACGCGCCGCGCTGGTGGCGCGTTCGGCCTCCAGCCGGTCGAGCATGGCGTTGAAGGTGCGGATCAGGTCGGCGATTCCGGCCTGGCCGGTGACCGGCAGCCGGTGCCCGGGACGCAGCAGGTCGATCGTCCGCATGGTGCGGGTGACCCGCTCCAGCGGTGCCAGTCCGACGCGCAGCAGCAGCGCATTGGCCACCAGCATGGCGGCGAGGCCGCCGGCCAGGACCGCCACCTCGGTGAGCACGACGGGGGTCGACACGGTGATCGGGCCGAGCAGCAGCAGGACCGTGGCGACCACGAGTACCGCCGCGTTGAGCAGGAAGATCCGCCAGAACAGCGACAGTGACATGTCGGCCGCCTCCTCTCCGGTGCGCTCCGCGTCCTTTCTAACAGCGTCCCCGGAAACGGGCGGTTGGTCGGCCCGGAACCGCGGCGCCCGTCCAGGCTCGCCCAACACCGGGTGGGGCGGCATCGGGGCGGGCACCCATGTTTCCGCCCAAGCCAGTGGACGACGCCGGGCACCGTGGGAGGTCGTCGGCCGGAATGGGGGTCGGCACCGATGCGGGGTGCCGGCCCGCCGCGCCATGCTGGGGGTGGTCGCCGGGTGAGGATCGCCGCGGGCCGCAACGGCGGCCGCAGGCTCTTGGCACGGACGCGCGGCGCGAACACGGCCGCGCCGAGTTGATGGGAACGAAACGATGACCATGGAACGAATCGCACTGCCCGGGGTCGGTATCGGGTGGGCCACCACCACCCGCGCCGGGCAGCGGCTCGGTGTCGTCTGCCACCTCACCGGCCAGCGTGACCTCGTCGTCTACGACCCCGACGACGCCGAGCGGGCGCTCAGCACGGTCGTCCTCGACCCGGACGAGGCGCGCTGGGTTGCCGACGTGCTGGACACGACGGTCACCGTCGACCACCTGACGGAGCTGGAATGGCAGGTCGACGGGGTGGCGGCGGTTCGACTGCGCCTGCCGGCCGGGTCCCCCTACGTCGGCCGGCCGCTGGGCGACACGCGGGCACGTACCCGTACCGGGGCGTCGATCGTCGCCGTCGTTCGCGGCGATCAGGTCATCGCCGCGCCGGCGCCGGACTTCGTCCTGCGCCCCGACGACACGCTCGTCGCCGTCGCCGACCAACGCCGGGTGGCCGCCCTCGCCGACCTGCTCGCGGGCGGTCCCGGGGCCGACCGCTGAGGGTGGTCGAGGCGACACCGGGTTGACCGGCAGGGTCGTGGCGTCGCTCTCCGCGTGCTGCGGCCGAGGTCACCCCGCCCATACCAGCGGGTACGCTCCGGACTGCGGCAGACTGCGCGGCCGGCGCTTCAGCGCCGATGCCGCCACCGATGGGCTCCGGCCGGCTGAGCCAAGCCCGGGCCGGGGCGGTCGCGCGTGCCGTCTGCTCGGACCATCCGCCGGCCAGGGAGAGTAACTGGGTGAGCCCCCAGACGACGTTGTTGTTCGTGCTCGCCGCCGTCGCGGTCATCGTCGGCGTGCGGTGGGTGGCGTCGCGCACGGGCCTGCCGGCGGCGGCGCTCCTGCCGCTCATCGGCATCGCGTACGCGCTGCTCCCGGGGCCCAACATCAGCCTTGATCCCAACCTTGTGCTCACGGTCGTGCTGCCGCCGCTGCTCTACAGCGCGGCGCTGGACTCCTCGCTGCTGGGCATCCGCCGCAACCTTCGCATCGTGGTCAGTTTGTCCGTGGTGCTGGTGCTGCTCACCGCCCTACTGGCGGGAGTCGGTTTCCACCTCTTCGTCGCCGGGGCGACGCTGGCCGCCGGGATCGCGGTCGGCGCCGCGATCGCGCCGCCCGACCCGGTGGCCGCGCTGGCGGTCGGCCGCCGGGTCAACCTGCCGCCGAAGCTGGTCACCATCATCCAGGGCGAAGGGCTGCTGAACGACGCCACCGCGCTCACGATCCTCAAGGTCGCCGTCGCCGCCGCCGTGGGCGGTGGCTTCTCGTTTCCGTCCGCTGTCGGCCAGTTCATGTTGGCGGCGGTGGGCGGGGTCGCGGTGGGCGCTGTCGTCGCGTGGGGCGTACGGCTGGCCCGACCACTCACCGCGGATCCGTTGCTGTCCAACGCCATCTCGCTGGCGACGCCGTTCGTGGCCTACCTGGTGGGCGAAGAGCTTCATGTCTCCGGCGTGCTCGCCGTGGTGATCGCCGGGCTGATCGTCGGCCACCACACGCCCCGGCTCCTCTCCGGCGCCACCCGGCTGCAGACCAGCGCGGTGTGGCGGCTGGTCGACTTCCTCCTCGAGGGCTTCGTCTTCCTCCTGATCGGCCAGCAGCTGCCCACGGTGGTCCGGGGCCTGCACGAGTACGACACCTCCACGGTCGTCATCGCGGTCGCCGTGTCGGTCGGCGTGGTGCTGCTCCTGCGCCCCGCGTGGCTGGTGCTGATCCAGGTGCTCCCCCGTTCGCTGCACACCCGCCTCGGCGGCACCTCCGACGAGGACGACACCGACGAGCCCGGCAGCAGCCGCGAGGCCGCGCGGGCGGAGCGCAACGCGCGTCGACTGACCGGCCGCGAGGTCGCGGCGCTAAGCTGGTCGGGAACCCGCGGCGTGATCAGTCTCGCCGCGATCTTCACCCTGCCGCTGACCACCGACAGCGGCGTGCCCTTCCCCGACCGTAACCTCCTGCTGTTCTGCACGTTCGTGGTCGTTCTCGTGACCCTGGTCGGGCAGGGCCTGACGTTCGCGCCGCTCGTCCGGGCGCTGGGCCTGCGGGCCAACGAGAACGACCAGGCCCGGGTACGCAACGAGGCCCGCTCGGCGGCCGTCGAGGCGGCCCTGGCCCGCCTCGACGAGGTCGCCGCCGACGAGCCGGACCTGGCAGCGGCCGTCAACGTCACCCGCGGGCAGCTGCAGACCCGCCTGGCCCGCTATCGGGGTCGCCTCGACCTGCTGCAGAGCGCCGAATCAGCCGAGGTGCCCACCTCACCCGAGTACGAGGCGGCGCTGCGCATCCGGCGGGCCGCGATCGAGGCCCAACGGGAGGAGCTGCTGCGCTGGCGCGACGCCGGCCGGCTGCCCGACGAGGGACTCCGCGTCCTGGAACGCGAACTCGATCACGAGGAGCTGCTACTCCCGAAGCGCAACCGCCGCTGACCGGCGATCCAGCGAGGAGACGCTGACGAGGTTGCCGCTGCTGTCCGGGATGGCCGGGGTAGTCGCAGGCGATGACCAGGGCCCTCCCCCGGCCTGCGGTCACCTCCACGCCGCACACCCCGCCGGAGCCGAGTGACCGCAGGCCGAGCACCTCGGCGAGCACGTGCAGGGTCGCCCGTCGTGATCGGTTTCGGGCAGCACGCCGGGCAGCAGGAGGCGTCCCGCCGGCGTGGACGTAGCGGGCCAGTCGCTGCTGCACGGCCAGGTGGCGTAGCCGGTCGGCCCAGTTGCCCGGATCCAGGCGGAAGTAGTGCACCTCTCCGGCGAGCAGCAGGTGGGGTCGGTCGTTGAGCAGGATGCGGCGGTGCAACGCGACTGTGGCCATCGCGGACAACCCCTCGTCGCCGGAAATCTCGGGCCGGGCGGTTGTGAACTGCGGCACAGCCGCCAATGGTGCTGCTTTAGCCGGTTTCGGTGACCGAGAACGTAACGGGTCGGTGGTGGCATGAACAACAGTCGGCTGACGCTCCGGGAGATCGCTCGCCTGGCCGGGGTGTCGACCAGCGTCCACATCTCTGCACCCACCTGCGCGCCGACTCGGACGCCGAGGTCATGGAGATGGCGCACCGGGTCGACGGGCTGGCCGTGCACCGACACCACATCCACCACCGGACGCCGCCGCCCGCCCGGATCGCGCCGCAGCGGCGCGGGCCGGGCGGGCGGCGTCGCCCACTCCGAGAAGGAGAGGACATGAAGCATCTGCGATATGCGACCGCCCTGGTGGTCGCCCTCGCGCTGGGGGTGACCGGCTGCGGCCGGGACGAGGCCGACTCGGGCTCCGGCGGCCAGCCCGCCGGCAAGGAGATCGCGGCCGGCAAGGCCAAGGGCGCGATCAGGGTCTGGGCCGTGGGCGGCGAGGGCGAGAAGCTCACCGAGCTCGCCAGCGACTTCATGAAGGAGAATCCCGACGCCAAGGTCAACGTCACGTCGTTCCCGTTCGACGCGGCGCACGACAAGATCGCCACGGCCATCGTGGGCCGGCAGACGCCGGACGTCAGCGTGGTGGGTACCACCTGGATGGGCGAGTTCGCCAAGACGGGCGCCTTCGACCCCACCCCCACCGGCCTGTTCGACAAGAGCAAGTTCTTCGAGGGCTCGTGGAACAGCACCGTCGTCGGCGGCACCGCCTACGGGGTCCCGTGGAACGTCGAGACCCGGCTGATCTTCCACCGGAAGGATCTCGCCGCCAAGGCGGGGGTGCAGAAGCCCGCCGACTGGCAGGGGCTCACGGACTTCGCCAAGGCGATGAAGGACAAGGGCGGCGCCAAGTGGGGCATCTACCTGCAGCCGGGCGGCACCGGGTCGTGGCAGAGCTTCATGCCCTTCGCCTGGCAGGCCGGCGCCGACATCATGAAGGACGGCAAGTTCACCCTCGACACCCCGGAGATGCGCAAGGCGCTGGAGTACTACGCCTCGTTCTTCAAGCAGGGCCTCGCGCCGACGAATCTCGCCCCCGAGGCGGTGGGATCGGGCTTCATCAAGGGTGAGGTCGGCGCCTTCGTCTCCGGCCCGTGGCACATGGGCATCCTGCGCGGCGAGGGCGGCCCGGGCTTCGAGGGCAAGTGGGACGTCGCGCAGATGCCGCGCGAGCAGGCCGGCACCTCCTTCATCGGCGGCTTCGACCTGGCGGTCTTCAAGGGGTCCAGGAACCGCGACACGGCCTGGAAGTTCGTCCAGTTCCTCACCACCCCGGCCGCGCAGCAGAAGCTGTACGACCTGGTCGGCAGTCTCCCGGCGGTGCAGGAGAGCTGGCAGTCCGGCAAGCTGGCCGACGACCCGTTCGTGAAGGCGTTCGGTGAGCAGCTCAACGACGCGAAGTCGGCGCCGGCGATCGCCACCTGGGAGCAGGTCGCCGACGTCGTCGATGACGGCATCGAGCGGGTGGTGCGCGGCGTCTCCGATCCCGCCACCGTCGCCAAGGGGATGCAGACCAAGGCGACGGCGATCGGCACCGGGAGCTGACATGACCTCCGCCACCGCGCACCGGCCGAGGACGGGTTCGCGACGAGATCGGCGTCGAGACGGTACGGGCCCACTCGATCCTGCACGACGACCTCGGTGTCTATCGCGAGGTCGACGACAAGCCGGTGCACGACTTCAGCCGCGTTGACGAGACGTACGACCTGCTGCTCTCCACCGGGTTGCGGCCGGTGGTGGAGATCGGCTTCATGCCGCGCGACCTGGCCCGCGAACCGGAACGGACGGTCTTCGAGTACCGCGGCATCATCTCGCCGCCGAAGGACTGGGAGCGGTGGGCCGACCTGGTCCGGGCGCTGGTGCGCCACCTGCTCGACCGGTACGGCGAGGAGGTGCTCGGCTGGGACTTCGAGGTCTGGAACGAGGCCAACCTGGAGGTGTTCTGGTCCGGCACCCGGGGCGGAGTGGATGCGGCTGTACGACGTCACCGCCCAGGCGGTCAAGGACGTCGACCCGCGCATCCCGGTGGGCGGGCCGTCGTCGGCCGCCGCCGGCTGGGTGGACGCCCTGCTCGAGCATGCCAGCATCAGCGGCGCACCGGTCGACTTCGTCTCCACCCACACGTACGGCAGCCCGCCGCTGGACCTGCGCCCCACGCTGCGCCGTTTCGGCCGCCCCGACGCGCGCATCCTCTGGACCGAGTGGGGCGTCACCCCGACCCACTTCCACCCGGTCAACGACGGGGTGTTCGCGGCGACCTTCCTGCTCACCGGCATGCGCTCGGCGGCGGGCCGGGTGGACGCCCTGTCGTACGGGGTCGCCAGCGACCACTTCGAGGAGCTCGGCCGGCCGCCGCGGCTGCTGCACGGCGGGTTCGGGCTGATCACCGTTGGCGGCATCGCCAAGCCCCGCTACCACGCGCTGTGGTTGCTCTCCCGCCTCGGCGAGACGGAACTGCCGGTGCGGGCGTCCGGTGACGGCGCGGACGGGCTGGTGCAGACCTGGGCCAGCCGGCGCGACGACGGTTCGCTCGCGGTGCTGGTGTGGGGTCGACGCTGGACCAGTCGAAGCGGGACGGCGATCGGGCGCTGGCCCGCCGGGTCGCGCTCAGCATCGACGGCGTCGCCGGGCGGCCGGTGCGGGTCACCCGGCTCGACCGGGAGCACGGGGACATCACCACCGTCGCCGAGCGGCTCGGGGTAGACGAGTGGCCCGACGAGGAGCAGTGGGCGGCGCTACGCGCGGTCGACACCCTGCGCGCCGAGCCGGTGGACGCCGTCGACCGGGACGGGAGCACGGTGCTGGAGCTGGAGGTGCCGCAGCCGGGCGCGGTGCTGGTGGAGGTGGGCCCGCCGCGGTGACGCCCTACTCAGCCGGCCGAGGCGTTTTCTTCTCGATGGACGCGCCGAGGAGAAATTTCGACAACGTCTGTTGGTGATAAACTCTCGGCATGGCGACGGCCCCCTGGCAGGCGGTGACTGTCCTCACCGACCAGGTACGACGGGCTCTGTACGACTACGTCCGGAGCCAGGACCACCCGGTGACCCGGGACGAGGCCGCCGAGGCGCAGGGGATCTCGCGCAACCTGGCGGCGTTCCACCTCGACAAGCTCGTCGACGCCGGGCTGCTGCACGCGCGGTACGAGGCTCCGGCCGACCAGCCGCGCGGCCGTGGCCGGACGCCGAAGGTGTACGAGGCGGCGCCGGGCTGCATCGCCCTGACCATCCCGGAGCGCCGCTACGAGCTGATCGGCGAGATCCTGGCCGAGGCCGTCGCCGAGGATCCGACGGATGCCCGGTCGGCCGCTCTCCGCGTGGCGGCGCAGCGGGGCGCGGAGATCGGTCGCCAGGTCGGCGGCGGCCGGCCGGTCTCCGCCGTTCTGGCCGATCTGGGCTTCGAGCCGGCCGGCGAGCAGGAGCTGATCCGGCTGCGGAACTGCCCCTTCCACGCCCTCGCCGCCCGGCAGACCGAGCTGGTGTGCGGCCTGAACGAGGCTTTCATCGCCGGGCTGCTCAGCGGGCTCGGCCGGGCGGATCTGCGGGCGCGGCTGGCCCCGGCGCCCGACGCCTGCTGCGTGCAGGTCCGCCCGGCCTGACGCGTCGCGCCGGCTCCTGCCGTCAGGGCAGCAGGTCGCCGAGCGGCACCTGCGGGTCGGCGAGCCGGTCCAGGTCGACGGCGCGGCCCCGGTGGCCCGCCCGCACCAACGCCTGGATCTGGTCGGTCACGTCCCAGACGTTGGCGTTCATCCCGGCCAGCACCCGGCCGTCGGAGACCCAGAACGCCAGGAACTCCGGCGCCCGGCCGCCCACCACGGCCGGGTCGCCACGGAACACCACCCGGTCGTAGCCGCGCGGGTCCACCCACCCCGAGTACTCCATGCCCAGGTCGTACTGGTCGGAGAAGAAGTACGGCAGCCTGTCGTACTCGACCTGCTGGCCCAGCATGGACCGGGCCGCGGCGGGGCCGCCGTTGAGCGCGTTCGCCCAGTGCTCCACGCGCAGCTGCCGGTCGAGCAGCGGGTGGTGGGCGTTGGCCACGTCGCCGGCGGCGTAGATGTGCGGGTCGGAGGTACGCAGCCGGGCGTCGGTGACGATTCCGTTGTCCACCTTCAGGCCGGCCGCCTCGGCCAGTTGCGTGTCGGGTTGGATGCCCACGCCGACGACGACGGTGTCGGCGGGCAGTTCGGTGCCGTCGGTCAGTAGCACCGAGGAGACCCGCCCCGCGCCGCGTATCTCCTGGACTCCGACGCCGAAGTGGAAGGTAACGTCGTGGCCGCGGTGCAGGTCGGCGAAGACCCGGGCGACCTCGTCGCCGAGCACCCGCTGCAACGGCAGGTCGGCGGTCTCCACCACGGTGACGGCGGCGCCGTACTGGCGGGCGGCGGCGGCGACCTCCAGACCGATCCAGCCGGCACCGATGACCACGAGGCGGGCGCCGCCAACGAGGGCCGTGCCGATCTCGGCGGAGTCGTCCAGCGTGCGCAGGTACCGCACGCCGTCCAGATCGGCACCGGGGACGTCCAGTCGGCGGGGCGTGGAGCCGGTGGTCAGCAGCAGTTTGTCGTATCCGAGCCGTTCACCGGTGTCGAGCACGACCTGGCGGAGGTCGCGGTCGACGGCGGTGACCCGGGTCGCCGTCCGCAGCTCGACGTCGTTCGCGGCGTACCAGCCGGGCTCGTGCACGTACGCGTCCAGCCATCCCGTGGTCCCGAGCAGCAGGCCCTTGGACAGCGGTGGCCGCTCGTAGGGCCGTTCGGGCTCGGCGCCGAGCAGGATGACGCGGCCGGCGAAGCCCTCCTCGCGCAGGGTCTGGGCGGCCTTGGCGCCGGCGAGTCCGGCGCCGACGATGACGAAGGTGTCGCTGCTTTCCATGCCGCTCTCCAGTTCGGTCAGTGGGCGCCGGTGAGGGAGAAGAACTCGCCTCTGGAGCGGGGGTCGTCTCGTAGGGCGCCGAGCAGGGTGGACGTCACGGTGGTGGCGCCGGTGGCCCGTACGCCCCGCAGGGTCATGCACAGGTGCTCGGCCTCGATGACGACGCCGACGCCCTTGGGTGCCAGTTCGAGGGCCAGCCAGTCGGCGACCTGCTTGGTCAGCCGCTCCTGCACCTGCGGGCGGTGGGCGAAGAGTTCCACCACGCGGGCGAGCTTGGACAGTCCGAGGATCCGCTCGCCGGGCAGGTAGCCGACGTGTGCGACACCGACGAAGGGCAGCAGGTGGTGTTCGCAGACCGACCGGATCGGGATGGATCGAGCCAGGACGAGTTCGTCGTAGCCCTCGTCGTTGGGAAACGTGGTCAGGTCGAACGGACGTGCGGTGAGCAGTTCGGCGTACGCCCGGGCCATTCGGCGGGGAGTGTCGCGCAGGCTCTCCGAGTCCAGGTCGATGTCGAGTGCGGCCAGGAACCGGGCGGCGGCCTGTTCGGCGGCGACCAGGTCGAGCACTGGTCGCGGGTCGACGCGGCGTTGGGCCGGTGCGATGCTCACGTCAGCCACCTCCGAGTGCGGTGTGCAGGTGCCACGCCGCAACCTCCGTCTCCACCAGGGATGGTTGCTCTTCGTCGCCATCCTGGCGTGCTTGCGCCGGAATTTCAATAGCGCCCACTGGTGAAAATCCCGCGCGGGCAGATCGTCGCCCACCGGCAGGGCCTGGGCGCGCTCAAGGGCCTACTCGGAGCGGGAGCCGGCGCTTACGACGAGCGGGCGCCGGCATCCGCTCGCGGGGTACGGGCCTCCCCCGCCCGGGACCCGGTCGGTCTCCTCGGCCACGGTCCTGAGCGACCTGAACAATCGGTATTCGAACACTCAAACCGGTATCGGCTATCACAAATGCAAGGTGCGCATAGGACATTGCCCGTTACATCGAAGTGCATTACTATACCAACGGCGCCTTGATCAACGACGCGGCGGCGAAACGCCTGAAGAGAGGTGGCACGAGCACCCGGAGTGACATCTCGGCAGCACCGGAAAACAGCGTCAGGGGCCACCCTGAGCGGTGGGGGGCCGGGGCTACGCACCAGGCGAGCAGCGGAGACCGGGTTCGCCGTCCACCGCGAGCGGTGACCGTCCAACAAAACGACGACCACGTTTCAAAATTGTTGTCCACAATCGACTACTGACTCGCCGATCAGCGGATACTTTACGCCAAACGGGCATTAGCATGTAAGAACGCCAATTGATTGGCGTTGCAGGAGAAACATCCCAGAACGGGTCGGGAACCGGAAGGGGTGGGGGGATGAGGGCAATCCCGAACGAATCCTTGGTCATCGGCATCGCGTCCTCGCCGGCCGAACGCCGGCAACTCGCACAGCTGCTCGGCGGGACGGAGGCCTTCCTGATCGTCTCGACCGTCCAGCAGGCACGGGAGTTCCTCGACGCGGCCGGGGCACCCGGGGCCGCCGGGACCGCACCGGCTGGCCAGATCGAGATCGCCGACGCCGTGGCGGACGCCGGTCCGCCGCCACCGCCCGAGCTGATCGTCGACTCCGACCGACGGGTGCTGCGCTGGCTGGACCGCGAGATCGATCTCACGCCGTTGGAGCACGATTTCCTGGTGTGCCTGGTCGGTACGCCCGGACAGGTGTGGACCTACGAGCAGCTGCACCTGAAGGTCTGGGGCAACGAGCACCTCGGCCGCGGCTCCGACATGCACTCGGTGGTGCGCCGCGTACGGCGCAAGCTCGCCTGGCTGGACGCCCGGGCGGCGATCCACGCGGTCCGTGGGGTCGGCTTCCGCCTCGCCCTGGCCTGACCGCGACGCTCCACCGGCGCCGAAGCTGGCCGACAACCTGCACACACTGATCCGGCCCGCCTGGTCGCAACCAGGCGGGCCGGGTCAGTCACTGTTCAGTTGTCAGCACCTGGTCGGGGACAATGCGAAGTCCTCCACCCTTGGGGTGCTGCTGATCGTCGTCTGACGGTTCTGGGGCTTCCAGCCGTCCTTGGCGACGATCATCTTCAACGGGTTGTGCTTGCGGTCCAGCCAGTAGGCGTACTTGCCCTGGGCGTCGGTGCTGAAGGTCCAGGAGGTCGACTTCGAGTCGACCTGGACGGTCGCACCCTGGAGCGGTGCGCTGACGCCCTGACAGTTCGTCCCGGTGACCGTACCGAGCAGCTTGCCCCAGGTGCCCGGAGGCTGCGCGTTCATCGTCACCGGCACGGGCTGCACCGTGTACGGCGTGTTCTCCTTGATCGCGATCGAACCGGAGTAGGTGCCCGGCTGGTCGACGTTTGCCGTCATCCCGACGGTGACCGTGATCTTCTCGCCCGGCGCCAGCGTGGCCGACGTCTTGTCGATCGTCATCCAGCTGACATCGGCCGGGCGCTCGGCACACTCCTCGAAGCCAGGCAGGGCCTCGCTGTCCGGTGTGGCGTTGAAGCTGCCCGAGGAGCCGCCGATCTTGTAGAAGCCGCACGCCGCGCCACCGCGGTAACGGGCCGTGTTGGCGTTCGGCAGGTTGGACCAGGAGTTGGCACCCGGGTCGTAGGCGAAGCCGGCGTTGCTGACGGCTCCGCCCTGCACGCCACCGACGACCATGAGCTTGCCGCTGGCGACGGCGAAGGAGCTGGCCCAGGTGTCGGTCGGCGCGTCGGCGATGGCGGTCCAGGCGTTGGCGCCCGGGTCGAAGGCATAGCCGGCCTTCTGCGCGGCGGACCCGTCGTTACCACCGGTGCAGTAGACGACGCCGTCGATCCCGCCGCAGGAGGCGAAGGCCACCGACTTCGGGTAGTTGGCCAGCGTCTCCCAGGTGTCGCTGCCCGGGTCGTACCGGACGACCGTGTTGGACATCGGGGTGCAGGAGGCGGTGGTGCAACCGCCGATGGCGTACAGCTTGCCGTCGACGACCGCCTGCCCGGCCGCGGCGCGCGGCGCGGGGTTGCTGGCCTTGCTCGTCCAGGTGTTCGCCGCCGGGTCGTACGACCAGGTGGCGCCGTCGGGCCCGGAAGCCCCCCAGCCGCCGGTCGCGATGATCTTCCCGTCCACGACGCCCACGGTCAGGGCGTTGCGGGCACCGGGAAGATCGGCGATCGCCGCCCAGGTCTGCGCGATCGGGTCGTAGACGTAGTTCTTCGCCGACGAAGCCGATCCGTTGCCGCCGGCGATCGAGTACACCTTGCCATCGAGGTTGACCACCCGGTTGTCCATGACGTTAGCCGGGTAGCCCGCGATGTCCGTCCACGGCGCGGCCTGCGGGCCGTCCGCGGTGGTCACCTTGGCGTCCTTGCTGGACGCCTGCGCGGCGAACGACGTCGGCACCTCGAGCCGCTGCTCCGGCGCGCCGCTGGAGGCGAGGAGCTGCTGCTTGCTCATCGTGGATCCGTCGGCCCGAAGCAGCGAGAAGCCACCGTCCCGCTCACTGAACTGGACGTCGACCGGCGCGGCACCGGTGTTGGTCACGGTGAAGGACTTGTTGACCTTACCGGCGGGCATCTGGACCGTCCCGCTCACGTCGGACGGCTGGATGGACAGCCGGCCGGCGCCGAGTTGGAAGGTCGCAGCCGTCGCCCCGTTCTTCCGGACGTCGACGTCCTTGCTCTGGCTGACGTAGCTGCCGGCCTTCGCGGTGAACTTGTGCGACCCGGTCAACGACGAGAACATCCAGAAGAAGCCGTCCGGCAGGTCGGTGTCGTCCGGAGTCGCGGCGGTGGTGGCCTTCTCGGCCGTCCGGTCGTCGCTGGTGACGGTGGCGCCGTTGAGGTAGCTGTCGTCGTTCTTGTCCTGCACGTGGCCGAGCACCAGGCCACCGTCGATCGGCTGGCAGCTGACCTGGCTGCCGATCAGCACGTTGTCGACCTGCCACCACCAGGCCCACGAGGCGTCGTAGTAGCGGAATCGGACCCTGGCCTGCGCGTTGCCGGCCGCCTGCGGGATCTTGACCTCGGTGACCAGCGGTCCCCGGGCGCTGGCCGACTGCCGGAGCACGTTGGCCCAGGTGGTGCCGCCGTCGAGGCTGAGGTCGACATCCGCCTTGTTGGTGCCCAGCTGCCGGAAGTCCTGGTTGAACCGGATCACCGGCGCCGTGACGTTGGTCAGGTCGACGACCGGGCTGACGAGCGAGCTGTCCTGCCGGTTGCCGCTGCCGTACTTGTCGCTGTCGAGCACCGCCGAGTTGCCGGCGCCGCCGGTCAGGTTGCCGCGGTTGCCGGGGTCGTTGAACTGCCAGACCTGGCCGTTACCGAGACCGTCCACCACGGACCAGCCGGCCGGCGCGGTGGTGCCGTCGAAGGTCTCGTAGACACCGTCGGAGCCGTTGCGGTAGCCGGGCGCCGTGGTGCACGAGTTGGCGTTCACCGGCACGGCAACGTTGTGGGTGACGTTGCTCGAGCCGACGACGACATCCTTGGTCACCGTCTGGTAGCCCGGGTACTGCGGCTCGACCTTGATGCTGTACGTCGCCCCGCTCGGGAGCTTGAAACTGTAGTGACCGTCGGCGGGGGTGGTGTAGTCGGACACGCCCGACGGGCCCTCGACGCTGACCTTGGCGTAGAGCGGCCAGCCCTGCCCGGAACCGTCGGCGACCGTTCCGCTGACGGTGACACTCGGCACCGCCGCCAGCGCGACGCTGGTCGTCGTGGTGGTGTCCTTGGTGACCGTCGCCGGCACCGTCTTGCTCTCGTAGCCGAACGCCGACACGGCGACCTGGTAGTCGCCGGCCGGCAGCAGCGACGAGTACTTGCCGTCGCTCCCGGTGGTCAGCTGGCGGCTGGCCGCGCCGGTCAGGGCCACGGCGGCACCCGCGATCGGGGCACCGCTGCCCGCGTCCGTGATCGTGCCGGCCAGGGTGCCGGTGTCGCCGATCGGGGCGGCGTTGAGCAGCGCGAAGGCGTCCAGCCGGCCCTCGCCGTACACGTTGTTGTTCGCCGCGGTGCCGCCGCACTGGGCGTCGGCCTTGTCGACCGCCGTGGTGTTCAGCAGCGCGCGGGTGGCGTTGATGTCACCGACCAACGCCGGTGCCGCCGACCACAGCAGCGCGACCGCGCCCGCGAGGTGCGGGGAGGCCATGGAGGTGCCGTTGAAGCTGGCGTAGCTGCTGCCCGGAACGCTCGACCGGACGTTCACGCCGGGGGCCGAGATGTTCGGCTTGATCGCGCCGTCCTGCCCGGCGCCGCGGGAGGAGAAGCTGGCGATGTTGTTGTTGATGTCGTAGGCGCCGGCGGAGTAGTTGTTGATCCGGCTGCCCGGCGAGCCGCTGGTCTGGCAGGACGGACCGTTGTTGCCGTTGGACCAGGCGCCGAAGATGCCCGACGCGGCCCAGGCGTTGGTCACGTCCTCCATGAACGGTTCGTTGGAGGGCGCCGTGGTACCCCACGAGTTGTTGATGATGTTCGGCCGCTTGCTGGCGTCCGGGTTCTGACCGTTGAGGTCCCGGGGCTGGAGCATCCACTGGCCGGAGGAGATCAGCGCGGCGTCGCTGGGGCAGCAGCCGTTCGCGGCGATCCACTTGACCTCAGGGGCGACGCCGATCTGGTTCGCGCCGTCGGTGCCGGCCATGGTGCCCATGGTGTGCGTGCCGTGGCCGTTGCTGTCGCAGGGCGCGGCGGCGCAGGTCCCGGCGGCGTTGAACCAGTTGTAGTTGTGGTCGAACGTGCCGTCGCCGTTGTTGCCGCGGTAGGAGTTCACCAGGGCGGGGTGGTCGAACTGGACGCCGGTGTCGATGTTCGCCACCGTGATGCCCGCGCCCTTGACGCCGTACTGGGACCAGACGTCGTCGGCGTTGATGTTGGCGATGCCCCACTCGAGGGCGTTGACGGTCTTCTCGTTGGTGCCCTTGGTGACCTCGGGAACCTTGTACTCCATCGGGGCGTACAGGCCGTCGACCTCGGCGTGGGCGGCGAAGTTCTGGGCCATCGTGGACGACCCGCCGGTGACCTTGATGGCGTTGGTCGCCCAGAAGGTCTGGTACTTCACACCCGAGCTCTCGAGCTCAGCCTTGATCTTGGCCTGGCTCTCGGCGGCGGTCTTCTGCAACGCCTCCGCGACCGCGGTGCCCCGCTTGGCCCAGTCCGTGATTCCGGTGGCCTTGCTCAGGTCTGCCTTGGCCTTGAAGTGGATCCAGAAGTCGCCCTCGGTCTTGCCCTGCAGCTGCTTGGCCAGGTCCGGGCGGATCTTGTCAGAGGCGGAGGCTGCTCCCGTCCCGGTCTGTGCCGCCTGTGCACCTGAACCGGTGGCCAATCCTGTTGCGACGAGGGCGATCGCAGCGCCGGCGCTCACCAGACATCTGGCGATGCGCTTCCTGTGTGGACGTCTTAGCATTGGTGCTGCCTCCTCCAGAGACGACCCGCAGTTGATCGAGTCATGGCGAAGGGTGTGGGAGACCCTCCCGTTTGGATCACGCCCGGAATGGACGAACTCCCCATGCCCCCTCAGGGCGCCGCGCGGGTCACGTCGGCTGCCCAGGGTGGACACTATGATCTAGAGGAAAGCGCGATCAAGAACGCTACGTAAGCAACTTCTCACTAACCGTTGCCTGGTTGTCGGCAAGATTGACAATTACTGTCAGGGCCATAGCGAAGTTGGGCAGATTTTGCCCACCGTTCGGGGTGGGGTGCAGTGGCCGAGGACGAGGAAAGCAGGGTACCGGACCGGTCCGAGCCGACCGAGGAACTGTTCCCGCTGTTGATCGCGGTGACGCCGTCGCCGGCCGAGCGACTCCGGCTCGCCGAACGCCTCGACGGCGTCGCACCGCTGCTGCTGGTCGCCGACCTCGACGAGCTGCGCAGGCTGATCGCGACGCCACAGCGGCTCGCCCGGGCAGCGGCGTCGCCACCACCCGCCGCCCCGTCCACCGGAGCCGGCGACATCCTGCAGATCGACTCGGCCCGGTCCACCGCCCGCTGGCGGGACCGCGAGATCAGCCTCACCCGCCTCGAGCACGACCTGCTGGCCTGCCTGACCACCGAGCCGATCCGGGCCTGGAGCTACCCCGAGCTGCACCGATCGGTCTGGCGTGACGAAGGGCGGGAACGCAAGGCCGACGTGCAGTCGCTGGTGAAGCGGCTACGGCGCAAGCTCACCGAACTCGGCACCGGCGTCACCATCGTCGCGGTACGCGGGGTCGGGTTCCGGCTGGCCGGCCACCAGCAACCGGGGACTCCCGACGTGTGACGCCCGTTCTGGCGCGGTCAGGCCCACCTGCCCTCGAAGAGCGGGGTCACCGGGCGGTCCCGGCGGCTGATCCGCAGGTCTCCGAAGACCGTGCTCCGCTCCGCCCGGTCGACCTCCGCGTCCAGGTCGACCCGCAACTCCTGCGAGGCGTCGTGGGCGGCGCCGATGAGCACGAGCTCGGTCCCGGGGTGGTCGAGGAAGCCGGGCGGGTCGAGCGGGGCGAAGCGGCGACCGTGGAACTTCTGCTGCAGCGCGGCGGGCAGCTTGACCTTGCGCGACCGGCCGAGGCCGACCCCGGGCGGGGACGGCGCCTGCGGGTTCTTGACCGTGACGATGTAGCTCGCCTCCGGCTCGATGCTCAGCTCGTGCTGCGCCTCGCCGGGCCGAACCGGCAGTTCCAGCTCGTACGCCAGGTGCGTGTGGTCGTCGTGCCGGGCGATCACGTACGCGCCCTCCGCCACGGGCCGCGCCGGCGGCTGCCGGCGCCGGTCGCGGGTCCTCGTCCGGTACGCCCGCGCCTGCACCGCCTCGTGCAGCTGCTCGGGCCGATCCACGACCTCGTCGACGAACGCCCAGAAGCGGTCGTGCTCGTCGATGTCGGGCAGGCGTTTGCGGCCGACGATCAGCAGCCGCAGGTGCCTCCCGTGCCACGGGTGCAGCACCACCAGCAGCCGCTGCACCTCTTCCAGGGAGTCGACGTGCTCCTCCTCCACGCGGGGGCGGTAGAGGAAGTAGATGTCGCCGTCCTCCAGCAGCTCCGCCATCCGCCCCGCGTACCCGCAACGGCCGGTCCCGAACGCCGCCCGCGGCCCGGAGTGCTCCCCGGCCCGCCCGTTTGCTCGCCTGCACCACGGGCAATCGGGCGAGGAACGCCGTCACGGGGAGGAGCAGTCGATGAAGATCCACGATCCGTCCAGCCAGGCGATGCAGAAGGACTACGACGTCACCGACATCGAGCGCCTGATGGGCAAGAAGGACTGGAAGAACTACGACGACGTGATCAACTGGCTGAAGAAGGAAGGTGACGAGGACCGACGGTTCACCCCGGGCGAGGTGCAGCACATGATCGACGACTTCGCCCGGGCGCGGGACAAGAAGATGGACTTCGTCCGCGATCCCGAGCAGCTCTACCAGAACCTCAAGAGCAGCCGGTAGCGACACCGGTCGGGCCTCGGCCCACGTCGACGGCACCCGGGCCGCTGGGGAGCAGCCCGGGTACGTCGCGCATGCGTGCCCGGGTACGGGACACACGGGGAGGGCGGCTGGGCGGTACCGTCAGGCGATGACGGACGTGGCGAGTGGTGCCCGGCAGTCGATCCACGCGGAACGGCCCGCCGGCACGCGTGCCATCCTGGCGCTCCACGGTCTACTCGCGGCCGACTACCTGCTCGGCGCCGGCGTCACCGCGCTCGTCGCGGCTGTCCGAAGCGGGCACTACGAGGGGCTGCTCAATGCAGACCTGGCTGCTGGACTGAGAGCACGCGAGAGGAAGCCACGAGGTGCTGCTGCCGGCCTTGTCCGGGGCGTTCGGTGACGACGCCGACGCGATCCGGGTCGGGGACCGGCGGGCGTCGCGGGAGGAGTTGCTGTCCGCCGCTACCGCCCTCGCCGACCGCATCGCCGGCAGCGACGCGGTGGCGATCTGGGCGACGGCCAGCATGGAGACCGTGGTGGCCGTGGTCGCCGGCCTGCTCGCCGGCGTCCCCGTCGTACCGGTGCCGCCGGATTCCGGCCCGGCCGAGCGGGACCACGTGCTGCGCGACTCCGCCGCCTCGCTGCTGCTCGTCCCCCCGGCCGTCGAGGGCGGCGCGGCGCTGGCGGACGTTCGGGTTCCCGTCGTCGCCGTCGACCTGGGCGCCCGCTCAAGCAGCGGCTATCCCGAGCCGGCGCCGGAGAGCCACGCGCTGATCCTCTACACCTCCGGCACCACGGGAGCGCCGAAGGGAGCGGTGATCCCCCGGCAGGCGATCGCCGCCGACCTGGACGCCCTGGCCGACGCCTGGTCGTGGACACCCGAGGATCTGCTGGTGCACGGTCTGCCCCTGTTCCACGTACACGGCCTCGTGCTCGGGGTGCTGGGTGCGCTGCGGGTCGGTTCCCGGCTGGCCCACACCGGCCGTCCCACGCCGGACGCGTACGCCGCCGCCGGCGGCACCCTGTACTTCGGCGTGCCGACCGTGTGGTCGCGGGTCTGCGGCGATCCGTCCTCCGCCCGGGCTCTGTCGTCGGCTCGGCTGCTGGTCTCCGGCAGCGCACCGCTGCCGCTGCCCGTCTTCGCGCGGCTCGCCGAGCTCACCGGTCAACCACCGGTCGAGCGGTATGGGATGACCGAGACGCTGATCACGGTCAGCGGACGCGCGGACGGTGCGCGCCGGCCCGGCTTCGTCGGCACGCCTCTGGCCGGAGTCGAGACCCGGTTGGTCGGCGAGGACGGCGGCCCGGTGGCGCCCGACGGGGAGTCCCCCGGCGAGCTCCAGGTGCGTGGGCCGATGATGTTCCGCGGGTACCTCAACCGGCCGGAGGCCGACCGGGAGTCGTTCACCTCGGACGGCTGGTTCCGCACCGGCGACATCGCCACCGTCGACGCCGACGGGTGGCACCGGATCATGGGCCGGGCGTCCATCGACATGATCAAGAGTGGTGGGTACCGGATCGGCGCGGGCGAGGTGGAGGACGCGCTGCTCGCCCACCCCGCGGTCCGGGAGGCGGCCGTGGTCGGCGCGCCCCATCCCGACCTCGGGCAGCAGGTGGTCGCCTACGTGGTCGCCGACGCGGCGAGCGAGGCGCAGCTCATCGAGTTCGTGGCCGGCCGGATCGCCGCGCACAAACGCCCGCGGCAGATCCATCTGGTGGAGCAGCTGCCGCGCAACGCGATGGGCAAGGTGCAGAAGAAGCTGCTCGCCGCAGGATGACACGTCCCTCAGAAGCTCGCCTTCGGCGCACCCTGGCCTGGATCGATCCTGGTCGGTCCGCCGGCCGACGGCCGCACGTCGAAGTCGAAGATCTCGGTCGGGATGTAGACGGTGGCACAGGAGTTCGGGATGTCCACCACCCCGGAGAACCGTCCCTCGATCGGCGCGGCGCCCAGGAGGAGGTAGGCCTGTTCCGGGGTGTAGCCGAATTTGGTCAGGTAGTCGATGGCATGCAGGCAGGCTCGCTGGAACGCCAGCTGGGAGTCCAGGTAGCGCTGTTCGCCGTCCAGCGTCACGGAGATGCCGGAGAAGGCCAGCCACTGGCAGTACTGCGGGTTCGTGTTTCCCGGCAGGAAGATGACGTTCTCGGAGACGCCGTAGGTGCTCATGCCGCCTTTGATGAGGTCGACGTGCAGGTCGATGAAGCCGCCCATTTCGATGGCGCCGCAGAACGTGATCTCCCCGTCACCCTGGGAGAAATGGAGGTCGCCGACGGACAGGTTCGCGCCCGGGACGTAGACCGGATAGAAGACCCGTGATCCCTTGGTGAGGTTCTTGATGTCCTGGTTCCCACCGTTTTCCCGGGGAGGCGCCGTGCGTGCCGCTTCCGCCGCCACCCGGTCGAAGTCGGCGCCGCTCAGCGTCCCGAGGATCGCGTCACGCGGCTCGGGTGGCAGTGACAGTGGCGGCACCCGGTCGGGATCCGTGGCCCGCAGCGCCGTTTCCCGTTGGTTCCAGGTCGCCAGCAGCTGGGCCGACGGGGCGGTCCCCATCAGCCCGGGATGGATCATCCCGGTGAACGTGACCCCCGGGATGTGCCGAGACGTGGCCTTCTGCCCGGCGAAGTCCCAGACCGCCTTGTAGGCGTCCGGGAAGTAGTCGGTGAGGAAACCCCCGCCGTTGCGTTTGGGAAAGATCCCGGTGTATCCCCAGCCCTGGCCGGCGAGGGGGCCCGAGTCCTCCTGTGGAATGGGGCCGACGTCGAGGATGTCGACCACGAGCAGGTCGCCGGGCTCGGCACCCTGCACCGCGAACGGTCCGCTGAGGGCGTGGACCTTCGACAGGGGCGCGTCCCGCACGTCCACCGCCGAGTCGTCGTTGTGGATGGCGCCGTCGAACCACTCCCGGCAGTGCACGCGGAACGACTGGCCGGGCCGGACGGTGACCGCGGGCGGGATGTCCGGGTGCCATCTGTTGTGACCGACCTTCTCCTGGTCGGTGAAACTCCTGGCCGAGTCCAGTGGGAACAACACTTCGGGCATGAGCCGCTTCCCTTCGCCGAGTGCCGTGCCGGGCCCTCTGGGACATCCGACGCCGGGTCCTACCCCACGTTCATGGCCGTGGCAGGCGAGCCTGGAGGGGGTTCGCCGGGCGGCGTCCCGCCTGCTGCCTGCCGGGAATCGACGACACCACGTCGGGCCTTTCCGCGCTCTGCGCCGCGCGGTCGATCGCCGCGGCCAACGGACGTGGCGTGCGGATGAGCAGCGGCGCGGAGATCACCCTGGCCCCGTCGCTGCCGCACAGCGAACACGGGACACGTGCGGTCGCCTCGCCGATCGGAAATGACACGGCGAAATCGCCGTGCTGGGAACATCGGTACGTATAGGTCGCCACCCCAGCCTCCCTCGCCGAGGCACGTTCCCGGCCCGTGCGCGTGCGTGACGGAACGGTCCAGGAGTCGCGTGCCCGTGGTGCCAGCATCGGATGCGGACGGCCTGCCTCGCAGGCCAATGCCGCAAATCGTTAATGCTGGTGCAACAATCCTCCTCCGTGGCCGGGCGCCGGCCCTTGAGCGGCGTCCCGGCCCGGTCCAGCAGCCCGCCAACGGTTTCGAGGGGAGCCGTCCGCGGTTGCCGACCCATCAACCCTCAGGGAGCACTCGACGGGCGCCGTCGGGCCAGAGGATCGTGGTGGGGATGTCGTGCTCCCGCGCCCACTCGATCGTCCGGTCCGTCGACGCCGCGTGGCAGCCGGGTTCGCCGTCCCACACCGCCACGAGTCGCTGCACCCGTCGCACCAGTTCCCGGTTGGCCGCCACGTAGGCGGCGGTGCCCGAGCGGTCGTACCCGGTGTCGATGACCTCGACCGCCCGGGCCAGCAGCTCGTCGAAGGCGGCCAGGTTCCCGGGGTCGATCACGGCGGTCCGGTAGTCCCGAGCCGGCAGAATCACCTCGTACGTGCCGCCGGTGGCCAGAATCGTGCGCGCGAAGACCTGATCGGCGCCGGCCGCCAGGCAGGTGACGCCGTGCACCGGCCGGTCACTGATCCGGCGCAGCTCGACGCGGAGCGCGTCGGCGACGAGCCCCTCGGTGGCGCGGGTCAGGTTGATGTGCCCGGTGATGCCGACGCGCACCGGTACGGAATCAGCGGACATTCCCCGGTCCCCTCCGCTGCGCGGGCACCGCGGGCGCCAGCCGGATCAGCTCGAACCCGTTGTCGGACAGCACGTCGGGCAGCGCCCGGATCTCCTCGCGGTTCTGCTCCTGGACCTCGGGAGTCAGCTCGTCCCACGGCCGCAGCGCCGGGTGCCGCCGCCGGGCGTCGTCGCGGGGTTCGCCGTACGTCCAGCCTTCTCCTCGTCGTTCCCGGCACCACCGTTCGTGCTCGAGGCGGGCGAGTTCCTCGATCCGGTCGTCGATGGCCAGCCCGGCGGCGGAGGCGTCGCCGGTGCTGCCGTGCCGGGGTGCCACGACGCAGCCGAGGTTCAACAGCTTGGCGGCGATGTCCTGGACGTGGGCCCGGTTGGCTCGCCGCAGTGACTCGGACAGTCGTGACCAGTCCACCATCGCCGGCGCGTCGCCGGGGCGTACTCCGGCGCGCTGCTGGGCTTGCAGGTAGCGGTCGTGGATCAGCCGGGCCAGCCGTTCGGTGAGGTCCTCGGCGATCAGCCGGGCGTCGCAGGCGCGGGTCAGCACCGGGTAGAGGCGGAGCTTGCCGTGCACCTCGTCGAGGAGGTCGTGGCGGGAGTCGCCGTGGAAGGCGGCGGCGAGCGCGGCCTGCCGATAGACCGGTACGAACACGGAACTCTCCGCGCCCTGCCAGAGGGCGGGCGTGTCCAGCACGAACTGCAGGCCGCTGGTCTCCTCCGGGGCGCAGATGTAGATGCGGTCGTAGTGGTCGCGTTCGAGCGGGGCGAGCTCGACGAGGCGGTCGAGGTCCAGGTTGTACGCGGCGAGCTCGCAGACGGTGGTCAGGAACGGGTAGCGGGACGCCGCGAGGGCCAGTTCGGTGCTGGCGTCCGGGGCGACGAGGTCCACCCGCAGGGGTGTGACGAGGTGACCGGGAGGGGTGTCGGCGCGGCGGGCTCGCCAGTGCCGGGCGGTTTCCACCAGGAGGGCTCGGCGGAAGGCGCCGGTGCCGGCGATGAGAACCCTGGCCGGTCGGCCGGTCGCGGGTGGCAGTGGGTGGTGGCGGTGCAGCGCGCGGGCGGCGACGTCGTCGACGTGGAAGTAGTCCAGCCGTAGTCGGCTGGATCCGGCGGCGCCGAGTCGTCGGGCCTGCAGGGACAGGCACATCTCGGGGTCGTGGACCTGCACGTAGACCCGAGGTGGTTGCCGCCGGTCCTGGACGAGTCGGCTGGCGGTGTTGGCGATCGCGTGGTTGCGGTCGGCGTCGTCGGTGCAGGCGTAGATGGTGTGGGCCAGGGGCAGCCCCGCGCCGCGCAGCACTTCCGGGCTGGTCGGGTCGCCGACGACGCCCAGATAGCGGCGCCGGCGGTATTCCAGCGGTCCGAACGGTTCGGAGCGCACCACGACCACGCGTTCGCCGTCGGCGAAGAGCCGGTCGGCGAGCATGTGGGCGAACTGGGAGTCGCCGCAGACCAGGACGTGATCGCGGGCTCGTCGGGCGCGCAGGCGGCGGATCTCGGCGGCCAGCAGCAGCCGGCCCGTCTCGGCCACGGCGAGGAGGGTGAACAGCGGGGCGGTGAACCGGGCGACCTGCAGCTGCCACGGGTAGGGGCCGGCGTTCTGGAAGGGCTCGGCGCTGAGGACGAAGAGTTGCAGGTCGTAGTAGAGCACGTCGTACGGGTCGTGGGCGGTCTCGGGCCGTACCGCGAGCAGGCGCTCGAAGCCGATGTAGCCGAGGACGAGGGAGGCCAGCCCGATGACTCCGAACACGATGCGCAGCCACCATCCGGCTGGGCGGGAAAAGCCGGCGACGGGGTCCGTCATCGAGCGGCGCTCGGGTCGGTGGGACGGTGGTGGCAGGGGCTGGCGAGGCGGGGACGCCGGTAGGGGCGGCGCGGCCACCAGGTTGCGACCATGAGCGCCATGCTATGTCAGCTTCTCGGCCCTGAAGGGCTGAGGTTGCAGATCGTGTTCGATGCTGGCTGCATCGGTCACGCCGCGTTTGGCAGGCTGACGGCTGCCCAGTCCGTAGCACCGCGTGTGGCGATGTTGCGGGCTGCGTTCACGTCGGCGTGCTCAGCGAAGCCGCACGACGTGCATCGGAAGGTGGTCTGGTTGGGGCGGTTGGCTTTGGCGATGTGCCCGCAGGCGGAGCAGCCCTGCGAGGTGTACGCCGGATCGACGTAGACGGTCGCCACTCCGGCTCGTGTCGCTTTGTAGGCGATGTACTGGCCGAGTTGGTGGAATGCCCACGTGTGCAGGGTGACCCGCTGGGGCCGTCGGAGCCGTACCCGGTCGCGGATGCCCGTGAGGTTCTCCAGGGCGATGCCGCGGCCGGTGCGTTCGGCCTCGGTCACGATCTGCTTGGCGATGCGATGGTTGGTGTCGGCCGCGAACCGGGCTTCCTTACGTCGGCGGGCCTTCAACAGCCGCTTGGCCGATTTGGTGCCGATACGCTGGAGCTTGGCCCGCAGCCGCTGGTGGCGATGCCTGACCCGGTTCAAACCCTTGCCGCTGTGTCGGATGCCGTCGTTGGTGGTGGCGATGTTCGCGATGCCCAGGTCAACGCCGAGGAACCCGTCAGGCTCTTTCACCTCCATATCGGGAATGTCGCAGGTGGCGTACAGGAACCACTTTCCGTCACGGCACACCAGGTCAGATTCACCCCGCCGGTGCGCCACCAGGGTGGCGTACTGCTGCTCAGAGCAGGCGAAGCGGATGCCGGCCTGCCGCCCCGCGGTGGTCCAGATGGAAACCGTGCCCGAGCGCATCTGCCAGGACAGGCAGCGGTCGTCGAACGGCTGCGCGGCGTCCCGACGGAATCCGACCGGCTTCGCCTCAGCCTTGCGGCGACGCTTCGACCCGGGCTCGCCGAGGTTGCCGGCGCGGATGTTGGCGTTCAGGGTGGCGTACGCGCCGGCGACCTTGCGGGCGACGTGGATCGCAGGCTGAGCCGACAACCCCATCGCCTTCAACCGGCCGTAGGTGAGCCGCTGCAACGCCTGCTTGCCGAACACCCGAGACCGATACGCCTCACCGGAAACCAGGTTCGCGGCCTCGTTGCACAGGCTCAGCGTGTCCCGCAATGCCGCCTCCTGGCCGGCGTCGGGGAACAGCCGCACCCGCACGACCAGTTTCACGTCCACAGTATACCGTCTGGCCTATGTCACCCCGATGGACCCCAGACCCGAATGTTCGCCGTGGCCGCAGCGTTGTCTACAACCTGCACGTACATCTTGTCTTCGTCACCAAGTCCCGGCGGGACGTGCTCAACGACGCCATGCTCACCCGGTGCGGGCAGATCATGGCTGACATGTGCGCCAAGCTCGGTGCGCAACTGCGGGAGTTCAACGGCGAAGACGACCACGTCCACCTCCTCGTCCACTATCCACCGAAACTACCGATCTCAACCCTGGTCAACCGACTCAAAGGCGTCTCCACGCACTACCTGCGGCAGGAATTCACCGACCAGATCAACCGGCACATCATGCACGGCCACCTGTGGTCACCGTCGTACTTCGCCGGATCCTGCGGTGGAGCACCCCTCGCCGTCATCCGTGAGTACATCGAAAACCAGAAACGTCCAGGCTCGTGACGCGATTCCTCCCGGCCCTGAAGGGACCGGGATTCCTCGCTAGGCCAGGTTGACGGAGTCGATCGGGGCCGCGCTCGACGCACCTGCGCATTTCGCAGGTGAACCCGAACCGGTGGGCGGTGGCCGTCGTCGACCAGGAACGCCTGAGCGACAATCGACGCCGTGCGGTTCGGCATCCTGGGCGCGACCGAGGTGTATACCGCCGACGGTCGCCGGCTGACCGTCGGCGGGCCGCGGCTGCGCGCGCTGCTGGTGCTGTTGCTGCTCGACGGCGGGCGGGTGGTGCCGCGGGATCGGCTGATCGACGGCCTCTACGGCGCCGACCCGCCGGCCGGCGTGGCGAACGCGCTGCAGTCGCAGGTGTCCCGGCTGCGCCAGGTGCTGTCGACCGGGCCGGTCGATCCGGTCGAGTTCCACCCGGCGGGCTACCGGCTGGCGGTCGACCCGGAGGACGTCGACGTGCACCGGTTCGTCCGCCTGGCCGACGCGGGGCGGGCCGCGCTCGACGGCGGCGATCCGCGCCGAGCCGCCGACCTGCTGCGCGAGGCGCTCGCGCTGTGGCGCGGGGAACCGCTGGCGGATGTGCCGGAGGCGCCGTTCGCCGCGGCGCAGGCGGCGCGGCTGTGGGATCGCCGGCTTGCCGCGACGGAGGAGCGGATCGAGGCGGAGCTGCGGCTGGCGGCGCCCGGATCGTCTGCCGTCGGGACACTGGTGGCCGAGCTGCGGGAGCTGGTGGCCGCGCACCCGTTGCGGGAGCGGCTGCACGGCCAGCTGATGCGCGTGCTGCGCGCCGACGGTCGCCGGGCCGAGGCGCTCACCGCCTTCGCGGACCTTCGTCGGGTGCTCGCCGACGAACTGGGCACCGACCCGTCCGCCGAGTTGGTCGCGTTGCACGCGGCCCTGCTGCGCGACGAGGTCGAACCCCGCGCCGAGGTGGCCCCGCCCCGGCTGCCCGCGCTGCCCGGTCAGTTGAGCAGCTTCGTGGGCCGGGAGGCGGAACTGCGCCGGCTCGGCAAGCTGCTCGGCGAGGCTCGGCTGGTCACGCTGCACGGCCCGGGCGGCGTGGGGAAGACCCGGTTGGGTCTTGAGGCCGCCGCACGGCACGGCGGCGAGGTGTGCCTGGTCGAGCTTGCCGCGGTGCCGGCCGGTGCGGAGGTCGCCCCGGCGGTGCTGGCCGCGCTCGATCTGCGCGACGCCACGCTGCGCGTGCCGGGCGGGCCCCGTGACGTCACCGACCGGCTGGTCGCGGCGCTCGCCGACCGCCGGCTGCTGCTCCTGCTCGACAACTGCGAGCATGTGGTGGCCGACGCGGCCCGGCTCACCGCCCGGCTGCTGCGGGCCGCCCCGATGGTCCGCGTCCTGGCCACCAGCCGGGAACCGCTCGGTGTGACCGGTGAGGCGCTCTGCCCGGTGGTCGGGCTGCCGGTGCCGTCCGGCAGCGTCCCGGCCGAGTTGGCCCGGGAGTACGCCGCGGTGCGGCTGTTCGCGGACCGCGCCGCCGATGTGGCGCCGGGGTTCGCGGTGGACGCGAGCACGGTGGCCGCGGTGTTGCGGATCTGCCGTACCCTCGACGGTTTGCCGCTGGCGATCGAGCTGGCCGCGGCGCGGTTGCGGGCGCTGCCGGCGGCGGAGGTGGCGGCCCGGCTGGACGACCGGTTCCGGCTGCTGAACCGGGGCTGCCGGGTGGCCGAGCCGCGGCACCAGACGTTGCGGGCGGTGGTGCGGTGGAGCTGGGATCTGCTGGACGAGCCGGAGCGGCGGCTGGCGCGCCGGCTGAGCGTGTTCGCCGGCAGCGCCGACCTGGCGGCCATCGAGCGGGTCTGCGCGCCGGTGGGCGCGGACGTGCTCGACGTGCTGACGAGCCTGGTGGAGAAGTCGCTGGTGGACGCGACCGACGGGCGTTTCCGCATGTTGGAGACGGTGCGCGCGTTCGCGGCCGAGCGGCTCGCCGAGGCGGGCGAGGTCGACCGGCTGCGCCACGCGCACGCGGCGTACTTTCTCGACCTCGCTCGGGCGGGCGACGTCGGGTTGCGGGGTGCGGCGCAGCTGGAGTGGCTGCGGCGGCTGGACGCCGACCGCGATGACCTGCTCGCCGCGCTGCGCCGGGCGGTGGCGGGCGATGACACCGGCGTCGCGTTGCGGCTGGTCGCCGCCCTGTCTTTCTACTGGTGGCTGCGGGGCCTGCGGGCCGAGGGCGCCGCGCTGGCCGGCCGGCTCGTCGACCGGCTCGGCGCTCCGCCGCCGGGGCTCGCCGAGGAGTACGCGCTCTGCCTGCTGGTCGCCGCGGTGAGCGGCTGCGGCAGCGCGAACCCGTTGGCGGCCAGCGACATCCTCTGGGGTCTGGGCCGGCCGCCCGCGTACCCGTTCCTGCTCTACCTGTCCGGGATGACCGCCGGTCCCCCGTCACAGGAGCGGATATCGCTGCTCACGCAGCGGCGGGACGCGTTGCTCGGTGGTGACCCGTGGAGCCAGGCCCTGGGGTCGCTCGGGCTGGCCATGTTGTGGCTGCTCAACGGCCGGTACGACGAGGCCCGCGCGGAGCTGGCGGTCGCCCTCGACGGTTTCCGCGCGATCGGCGAACGGTGGGGCATGATCCTGGTCCTGAGCACGCTCGCCGAGGGTGCCTACCGGGTCGGGGATTCCGCGGCGGCCGCCGAACCGATGGCGGAGGCGCTGCGGTTGGCGCGCGAGCTCGGCTCGGCGCTCGACATGGCCGAGTTGCTGCGTACCCGGGCGGACGGGCGGCTCGGGGTCGGTGACCTGGACGGGGCGGGCACCGACTACCACCGGGTGGTGGAGGTCGCGCAACCGGCCGGGGCGCCGGAGCTGGTCGCCGCGGCCCACTACGGGCTCGGCGAGATCGCCCGGCGGAGCGGTGACCTGGACCGGGCCCGGCAGCTGTGCGAGCAGGCGGTGGCGGAGTGCCCGGCCGGCTGGTTCGGCGCCGAGGTGGTGCGGCTGGCGGCGTTGGTCGCGCTCGGACAGATTGCCGACGCGATCGGGGACGCGCCGACGGCCCGCGCCCGCTACCGGGAGGTGCTGGGCGCGACCCTCGGGGTGTGGGACGTGCCGACCGTCGGCGCCGCGGTGGCGGGCCTGGTCGGGCCGGTGCTGCGGCGCGGTGAGGCCGAGCGGGCGGCGCTGTTGCTCGGGTCGGTGTCGGCGCTGCTGCGCGGTACCGGCGCTGGCGAGGCGGCGCAGGCCGCGCCGGTGGCGGCGGAAGCCCGGGCGCAGCTCGGGGACGGGGCGTTCGAGCGGGCCTTCGCCCGGGGCGCCGGGCTGGGCCGGGAGCGGGCGCTCGCGCTGCTGGACGGGCGCTGACGGCGGGCACAGCCGCCGTCAGCGGACGGTGCGCGGCCGGTCAGCGCGGCCGGCCAGGCTGCTGGCATGACCTACGAAACATCAGCCGTCGTCGCCGAGGGGCTGCGCAAGTCGTACGGCGGCACGCCGGCCCTCGACGGGTTCGACCTGGCTGTGCCGACCGGCACGGTCTGCGGACTGCTCGGCCCGAACGGCGCGGGCAAGACCACTGCGGTGCGGATCCTGGCCACCCTGCTGCGCTTCGACGCCGGGCACGCGCGGGTGGCCGGGTACGACGTGGCCCGGCACCCCGATCGGGTCCGCGCGCTGATCGGGTTGACCGGGCAGTACGCCGCGGTCGACGAGATCCTCAGCGGGCGGCAGAACCTGATCCTGTTCGGCCGGCTGCGGCACCTGCCGGCGCGGGTGGCCCGGCGTCGGGCCGACGAGCTGCTCGACCAGTTCGGGCTCGCCGACGCGGCGGACCGCTCGGCCGGGGCGTATTCCGGTGGGATGCGCCGGCGCCTCGATCTCGCCGCCAGCCTGATCACTACGCCGCGGGTGCTGTTCCTGGACGAGCCCACCACCGGGCTGGACCCGCGCAGCCGAAACGGCCTGTGGGAGGCGGTCCGGTCGCTCGTCGCGGACGGCACCACGGTGCTGCTCACCACGCAGTACCTGGAGGAGGCGGACCAGCTGGCCGACCGGATCTCGGTGGTGGACGCCGGCCGGGTGGTGGCCGAGGGCACCTCGGCCGAGCTGAAGGCCCGGATCGGCGAGGACCGGATCGAGCTGGTGGTCCGGCACGCCGCGCAGTTGCCGGCCGCCGCCGGCGTCGTCGAACGGATCACCGGCGGGCCGGTGTCCGTGGACGTGGAGATCCGGCAGCTCAGCGCGCCCGTCGTGGACCGGATCGGCGCGCTCGCCGAGGTCATGCGGGCGCTGCAGGAGCACGGTGTGGCGGTCGAGGACGTCGTCCTGCGCCGGCCCACCCTGGACGAGGCGTTCCTACGGCTCACCGGGCACCGGTCGGCCGGTACCCGCGAGGAGGTGGCGGCGTGAGCACGGCAGTCGACTCCCGGCGCGGCGCAGCCGCAACCACGGCAGAGGTCCGGACCGCCGGTGCGCTGGTCCGGCTCGGCTGGGCGGTGGCCGACGGTTGGGTGATGGCCGGACGGAACATGCGGCACGTGGTCCGGTCGCCCGAGGAGATCATCCTCTACTTCAGCCTGCCGATCATGTTCGTGCTCGTCTTCGGTTACGTGTTCGGCAGCGGCATGGCGGTGCCCGGCAACGGCAACTACCGGGAGTTCCTGCTGCCCGGCGTGTTCGTGATGACGATGCTCTACGGCCTCGGCGCCACCGCGTCGGCGGTCGCCTTCGACGCCAGCCGTGGCGTGGTCGACCGGTTCCGGTCCATGCCGATGGCCCGGTCCGCGCTGCTCACCGGGCGGGCCTGCGCCGATCTCGCCCGGGCCGTGCTGGAACTGGCCACGCTGGTGGTCTGCGGCCTGCTCGTAGGTTGGCGGTGGCGCAACGGGGTGGGCGACGCGCTGGCGGCGGCGGGCCTGATCCTGCTGCTGCGGCTCGCGCTCACCTGGGTGGGCATCCTGTTCGGCCTGCTCGTGCCGAACCCGGACACGGTCGCGGTGATCGTGTTCCCGCTGGCCTTCCCGCTCACTGCCCTGTCCAACGTCTTCGTCGCCCCGGACCTGCTGCCGCAGTGGCTGGGTGCGGTGGCCGCGTGGAATCCGCTGTCCGCCACCGTGGCGGCCGCGCGGGAGTTGTTCGGCAACCCGGGCATCGGCGGCGAGTCGTGGGCGGCGCAGCATCCGCTGCCGTTGGCGCTCGGCTGGCCGCTGCTGCTCATCGTGCTGGTCGCGCCGCTGGCGGTCCGCCGCTATCAGCGGCTCAGCCGCTGACCCACCGGCCGGGCGCGTCGCTCGTACGCCGGAGGAGGTGGGTGCGCAGCCATCCGCCTCCTCCGCTGCCGGCTTGGGCTACCGGTACCGTCTGCGATCCGGCAGCGGACAGCAGCTCATCCACTGATCCCGGCCATCGCCGCGAGGCGCCGGGCGAGCCGGGCGGTCGCTTCCCGCAGCTCCGGAGGCTCCAGCATCTCCGCCTCGAAGCCCAGCCCGGCCACCCGCGCGGCGAGCCAGTCCAGGTTGTCGCCGCCGACGACGAGCACGCACCACCCGTCGCGGTCGTCCTCGACGCGCCCCACCTGGGGTGGCACCAGCTCCCGCACCTGGTCGGGCCGGGCGTGCAGCCGCACCCGGGCGAGATACCGGTACGGCGCCTCGGTCACGGACCGCTGCACGTGGGCGACCGGGTCGGGGTGCTCCCTCGCCCGGAAGCGCCAGGTCGTCGCCACCACCTCGCGCATCCGGTCCAGCCGGAAGGTGCGCCAGTCCTCTCGGTCGACGTCCCAGGCCATCAGGTACCAGCGGCGGCCGGTGGTGACCATCCGCACCGGTTCGGCCGTGCGCTCGCGGTCCCCGCCGTCGCGGCCGGCATATCGGAACCGCACCCGCACGGCGTCGCGACAGGCCCGGGCGAGCGTCACCAGCAGCTCCCCGTCGATCTCGACCCCGGGGTCGACCAGGGTCTCGGTGGCGCCGTGCACCGCCCGCACCTCGGCGCGCAGCCGGGGCGGCATCACCTGGTCGAGCTTCGCGAGCGCCCGCAGCGCCGCCTCGCCCGCGCCGGCGACCGTGCCCCCGGCCGCCAGCCGCAGGGACACCGCCGTCGCGGTCGCCTCCTCGTCGTCGAGGAGCAGCGGCGGCAGCCGGGTGCCCGCGCCGAGCTGGTAGCCGCCGCCGACGCCCGCCGTCGCGTGCACGGGGTAGCCGAGCGCGCGCAGCCGCTCCACGTCGCGGCGCACCGAGCGGTCGGTGACCCCCAGCTCGGCGGCGAGCTCGGCGGCGGTCCAGGACGGCCGCCGCTGCAGCAGCGCCAGCAGCCGCAGCACCCGCTGGGTCGTCGCTTCTACGGTCACCCGCTCATCGTCCCACGGATCACGGAACGATCCTGTCCGCTATCTGCGTGAGGCTGGCACCATGACAAACCAGACCTGGAACGCCCTGCTCCGGGACCAGCTCGCCTGGCACTGGACCAACCAACTGCGTGAGCGCCTCGACGGACTCACCGACGACGAGTACTTCTGGGAGCCGGCGCCCGGCTGTTGGAGCGTGCGCCCGCACGGCAGCGGCGCCGCACCGGTGCAGGCCGGGTCCGGCGCGATGACCATCGACTTCGCGATGCCGCAGCCCGACCCGCCACCGTTCACGACGATCGCCTGGCGGCTCGGGCATGTGATCGTCGGCGTGCTCGCGGTACGCAACGCCGCGCACTTCGGTCGCGCGCCCACCGACTACCAGTCGTTCGAGTACGCCACGACCGCGGCCGCGGCGCTGGCCCAGCTCGACGCGGAGTACGCCACGTGGCTGGCCGGGGTCGAGTCCCTCGGCGAAGCCGGCCTCGCTCGCCCGTGCGGGGAGGCGGAGGGCCCGTACGCCGAGCGCCCCCTGGCAGCGCTGGTGCTGCACATCAACCGCGAGCTGATCCACCATCTGGCCGAGGTGTGTCTGCTTCGCGACCTCTACCAGCACACTCACGAAGAGACCCGACGAAAGGCGAACTGAGATGGCCCGCGACGTACAGATCACTTTTGACTGCGCCGACCCGGCCGGGTTGGCGGCGTTCTGGGCCGACGCCCTCGGCTACCGGGTGCAGGACCCGCCCAAGGGCTTCGAGTCGTGGGAGCAGGCCCTGGAGGCGATGGGCGTGCCGCCCGAGCGCCGCAACGACGCCTCGGCGGTGGTCGACCCCGAGGGCGCCGGACCGCGGCTGTTCTTCCAGCGGGTGCCGGAGCGCAAGCAGGTCAAGAACCGGGTGCACCTCGATGTGCGAGCCGCGCCCGGGCTCGAAGGCGAGGCGCGGATGGCGGCCCTGGAGGCGGAGGCCGAGCGGCTGGTCTCGCACGGCGCCACCCGGCTCGGGCGCCACGAGCCCGCTCCCCCACTCGGCGCCGGTCACATCGTGATGGCCGACCCGGAGGGCAACGAGTTCTGCCTCGACTGATCGGCCGCGCGACGGGGCCGGCGACATCAGCGCGATCCGGCCCGGGATGCCCAGGCCAGGGCAGGCAGCGCGGAGCCGACGCGGGCGGGCGTGCGAGAGTGTGGGCCGGGCGGAGGTCCAGCCGATCCCACCGCCTTTGACCAGGGAAGGCAGCCGCCGATGTTCAACACCGCACGCCTGCAGGTCGTCCTCGAGATCGCGCGGCACGGCACGATCGTCGCCGCGGCCGAGCAGCTGGGGCTGAGCCCGTCCGCGGTCTCCCACCAGCTCGCCACCCTGGAGCAGGAGGCCGGGGTGGCGCTGGTGGACCGGGGGCCGCGGAGCCTGCGGCTCACCGTCGCGGGCCAGCGCCTGGCGGACTACGCGCAGCAGATCGCCGATCTGATGTCGGCGGCCCGCGACGAGTTGTCCGCGCACGGGGAGGGCCGCCGGGGCCTGCTGCGGATCGGGTTCTTCGCCACCGCCGGCACGGAGCTGCTGCCGCGCGCGCTGTCGAGTTACACCCGGGACCATCCGCAGGTGGAGCTGGCGCTGATCCTGGGTCAGCCGCACGAGCTGCTGCCCCGCCTGCAGCAGGGTGAGCTGGACCTGGTGGTGGTCTTCGACCATCCGCTGAGTCCGGCGCAGGAGTTGCCGTACGCGAGGGTCGAGCCGCTGATGGTGGACCCGCAGCTGGTGGTGCTCCCGGCCGAGCATCCGCTCGCTGGCCGGCGGCGGCTGCAGCTGGGCGACCTTGCGGCCGAGCCGTGGATCACCACACTGGGCGTGCAGGGTGAGGTGTCGGTGCTGGAGCTGGCGGCGCGGGCCGAGGGGTTCGCGCCGCGGATCCGGTGCCGCAGCGATCACTACGAGGTGGTGCTGGGCCTGGTGCGGGCCGGGGTCGGGGTGGCGCTGGTGCCGTCGCTGGGTCTGCGTAACCCGGGTGGGGTGGCGGTGCGGCAGCTCGCCCACGCCAGCCTGCATCGGGAGATCGGGGTGGCGTTGCGCCCCGGCAATCCCAATCCGGTGGTCGGCAGGTTCGTCGAGCGGTTGACCGACGCGGCGGTGGAGCTGAGTCAGGAGCTGTCGGGGCGGTGGGGTCCGGCGAGCCGGTCGACGGCCGTGCCCCAGCGCCGTAGTTCGGCCAGGGCGGCCCGTTCGGCCCCGGGCTCGAACGCGGCGATCACGGCGTAGACGACGATGTGCCGGCCGGTCACGATGCCGGTGTCGGCGCGTACGCCGGTGTCGGTGCCGGTCTTGTTCTCCACCCGGACCCGGTCGCTCGACCACGGGTCGTGGCCGATCGAGTCGGCGACCATCGTGCGGTCGGTGTTCCCGGCGAGCCAGCCGCGCAGCAGCCGGCACGCCTGCGGGCCCTGCCAGGTCCCCGTCGCCACGTCGGTGAGGAAGGCGCAGAGCTCGCGGGCGGTGCCGCTGGCGAAGGTCTCCGGTACGCCCGGGCCGCGCTCGGCGCGGATCCGGTCGTGCACGGTGGTGTGCCGTAGCCCGGCGCGGTGGGCCAGCTGCCGCACGGCGTCCAGCGTCACCAGCCGCAGCAGGGCGTTGGTGGCGGCGTTGTCGCTGACGGCGGCGACTGCCGTGGCCAGGTCGGTGACCGTCCAGTGTTGGGGTGACAGCTGGCCGATCAGGCCGGTGCCGCCGACTTCCCGGTCGTCGTCGCGCAGCTCGACGGGCTGGGTCGGGCTGAGCGTGCCGGCGGCGAGCCGCCGGGCCACCTCGCCGAGGAGCAGCACCTTGCCGACGCTGGCCAGCGGCAGGACCAGGTCGGGGTCGGCCGAGAGGGGGTGGCCGTCGTCCAGCCGCCGCACCATCGCCCCGACCCGCACCGCCGGGCCGCCGCCGGCCGCGCTCACGGCTGCCCCTGCACAGCTCGATCCGGTACGGCCAGCACCCGGCCCGGTCGGGCGTCGGTGACCGTATCGCCGTCCACGACGACCTGGCCGCCGACCACCACGCACCGCACCCCGTGCGGCGGCGCCAGCGGGTCGTCGTAGGTGGCGCCGTCGGCGATCCGCTGCGGGTCGAGGACCACCAGGTCCGCGGTGTACCCGTCGGCGAGCAGCCCGCGGTCCGGTAGGCCGAAGCGGCGGGCGGGCATGGCCGTCATCTTGTGCACCGCCTCGGTCAGGTCCAGCAGTCCCACGTCGCGCACGTAGTGGCCGAGCACGCGGGCGAAGCTGCCCGCCCAGCGTGGGTGGGGGCGGCCCCCCTTCGGTACGCCGTCGGAGCACAGCATGGTCAGCGGGCTGGCCAGCACCCGGCGTACGTCGTCCTCGTGCATGGAGTGGCTGAGGATGGTGACGTCGCCGCGTTCGGCGGCGAGCAGGTCGCAGGCGTAGTCGACCGGGTCGACGCCGTGCGCGGCGGCCAGTTCGGCGATGGTCTGGCCCTGGGTGGCGGGGTTGTTCGGGGCGGACGCGACGCGGATCAGGTCCCAGCCGCCGTTGCCGACGGTGTTCTCCCAGCCGGGCACCCCGGCGACCAGGTCGTGGCGGATCCGGTCGCGGACCGCCGGTTCGGCTGCGGCGGCGAGCATCGCCGGTACCCCGTCGGCGATCAGCCACGGCGGCAGCATCGCGTGCAGGGCGGTGCTGCCGGCGGTGTAGGGGTAGACGTCGCAGGTGACGTCCAGCCCGTCGGTGCGGGCCCGCTCCAGTCGGGCGAGGGTGCGGACGGTGGCGCCCCAGGCCCGCCGCCCTGCCGTCTTGTGGTGCGAGACCTGCAGCGCCGACCCGGCGGCGGTGGCGATCTCGATCGCTTCCTCGAGGGCGGACTCGACCTGGGACATCTCGTCACGCAGGTGTGTCACGTACGGCTTGCCGTGCGCGGCCGCCACCCGGGCCAGGGCGATGACTTCGTCGGTGCGGGCGTTGACGCCCGGGGAGTAGATCAGCCCGGTGGACAGGCCGGCTGCGCCCGCGGCGAGCGCCTCGTCGAGCAGCTCGCACATCCGCCGGGTTTCCTCGGGCGTGGCGTGCCGCTGGGCGAAGCCGACCACCGCGGCGCGCAGCGTGCCGTGCCCGACGAGGGCGGCGAGATGGTTGCGCCGGGCCACGCCCTGCGCGCGGGTGAACTCGGCGAACGACGCGTACGCCGACGCGGGCGGGCCGAAGGTCGCGGCGATCAGCTCCCGCACGGGCCCGTCGCGGTCGGGCGGGATCGGGAAGGGGCTGATCCCGCAGTTGCCGCAGATCTCGGTGGTGACGCCTTGGCGCAGCGGCGCCTGCCGCAGCACCTCGCGCTGCTGGTCGTCGCCGGCGAGCAGGTCGGAGTGGGTGTGCACGTCGATGAAGCCCGGCGTGACGACCAGCCCGGTCGCGTCGACCACCTCGGCGGCGGTGGCGCGGCTGCCCGGTGGCAGCAGCACGATCCGCCCGTCCCGCGCGCCGACGTCGGCGGGTCGGCCCGGCGAGCCGGTGCCGTCGATCACGGTGCCGCCGGTGATCAGCAGGTCGAGCCGCGCCATCAGAGCACCTTCGACAGGAAGGCGCGGGTACGGTCGTGGCGCGGCGCGGCGAGCACCTCGCGGGGTGCCCCCTGTTCGACGATCAGACCCTCGTCCATGAAGATGAGGTGATCGCCGACCTCGCGGGCGAAGCCCATCTCGTGGGTCACCACGATCATGGTCATGCCGCTGGCCGCGAGGTCTTTCATCACCTCCAGCACCTCGCCGACCAGTTCCGGGTCGAGCGCCGAGGTCGGCTCGTCGAAGAGCATCAGCTTCGGCGACATGGCCAGCGAGCGGGCGATGGCCACCCGCTGCTGCTGCCCGCCGGAGAGCTGGGCCGGGTAGTGGTGGGCGCGGTCGGCCAACCCGACCCGGTCGAGCAGGTCGGCGGCGCGCCGTCGGGCGTCGGCCGACGGAACGCCCTTGACCGCGACCAGGCCCTCCATCACGTTCTCCAGGGCGGTGCGGTGCGGGAACAGGTGGAAGCGCTGGAAGACCATGCCGATCGACTCGCGCTGCCGGCGCAGTCGCGCGTCCGGCAGCGGCCGCAGCCGGACGCCGCGCTCCTCGTACCCGATCAGCTCGCCGTCGACGTAGACCCGGCCCGCCTGCGGTTCCTCGAGGTGGTTGAGGCAGCGCAGCAGGGTGGACTTGCCGGAGCCGGACGGGCCGACCACGCAGACCACCCGGCCGCGTTCGATGGTCAGGTCGATGCCGCGCAGCACCTCCAGGCGGCCGAAGCTCTTGCGCAGGGACCGGCACTGCACCATCGGCGGGGTCATCGCGTGCTCCCCGTGGGGCGCAGGTTGCGGGCGATCCGTCCCCGCAGGGTGCCCGGGGTGGTGGCGCCGAAGCCGCGGCTGAACCGGCGTTCCAGGAAGTACTGGCCGATGCTGGCGACGGTGGTCAGGACCAGGTACCAGATGGACGCGACGATCAGCAGGGCGATCACCTCGAAGTTGGTCAGGTAGAGCCGCTGGGCGACGGTGAGCAGGTCGGCGCCGGCGATGACCGAGACCAGCGAGGTGGTCTTCAGCATGGAGATGAACTGGTTGCCGGTCGGCGGGACGATGATCCGCATCGCCTGGGGCAGCACGACCCGCTTCATGATCTTCATGCGGGACATGCCCAACGCCGCGGCGGCCTCCTGCTGGCCGGGATCGACCGCGCGCAGACCGGCTCGAACGATCTCGCTCATGTAGGCGCCCTCGTTGATGCTGAGCCCGAGCAGCGCCGCCACGAAGCCGGTGACCAGGGTGTTGGTCTCCCAGGTCACCAGCTTCGGGCCGCCGAACGGCACGCCCAGCCCGATCTCGGGGAAGATCAGCGCGATGTTGAACCAGAAGATCAGCTGCACCAGCAGGGGCGTGCCGCGGAAGAACCAGACGTAGGCAATCGCGCCGCTGCGCAGGATGCGGCTGTCGGAGACCTGCATCAGCGCGACGGTGACGCCGAGCGCCACGCCGATCGCCATGGCGGCGACGGTGAGCTGGATGGTGACCCAGAGCCCGTCCAGGATGACCCGGTCGAGCTGGTACTTGACGACGATGTCCCAGTGCAGGTTCGGGTTGACCGCGATGGTCCAGGCCAGCCAGGCCAGGATCAGGGCGGTCGCCCCGGCGGCCAGCCAGCGCCCGGGCCGCAGCGGGTGACTGATCCGGTTCGCCTCCGGTGTCTCCGGGCCGGCGGGCGTGGCCTGGCCCGGGCCTGCGGCGGTCGCGTCCACCGGTGTGCTCACTTCTGGTCGTTGACCGTCGCGGCCTTGACGGCGCTGCCCTGCACGCCCCACTTCTCGAGCAGCGTGGTGTAGTCGCCCGAGTCGATCAGCTCCTGGAGCGCCTTGTGCACGGCGTCGCGCAGCTGGCTGTCCCTCTTGTCGATCGCGATGCCCCACGGGCCGGCCTCGTACTGGGCCTCCAGGACGTCGTACTTGCCGCTCTGCTGGGCCAGCATCTTGGCCACCGGGTAGTCGACGATGGTGGCCACGGCGCGTCCGGCGTCGATCTGCAGCAGGCCGGTCGGGGCGTCCTCGCTCTGCGAGATGGTCATCTTCTTGGCGCACGAGGTGTTCTGCTTCTCGCCGATGGCGAGGTTGGAGCTGCCCTTGGCGAGCACGACGGCCCGGCCGCACAGGTCCGCCAGGTCCTTCACCCCGGCCGGGTTGCCCTTGGCCACCATGATCGAGCCGCCGGCCTGGAAGTAGTCGACGAAGTCGACAGCCTTGCGGCGCTCCTCAGTGTCGCTCATCGAGGACATCGCCAGGTCCCAGCGGTCGGCCTGCAGGCCGGGGATCAGGCCGGGGAAGCTGGCGTTGGTCATCTCCAGTTTGAGGCCGAGCCGCCCGGCGATCGCCGTGGCCAGGTCCGGGTCGACGCCGGTGAGTTCCTGGGTCCCGTCCTTGTACATCTCCATCGGCGGGTAGCCCTCGGCGGTGGCGACCCGGAGGACGCCCTTCTCCTTGACGGCTGCGGGGACCAGGTCGGCGGCCTTGGCGTCGGCGGCGACCGAGGCGCCGCCAGCGCCCTGCGGGGTCTGACCGCTGGTCGAGCGTCCGCAGCCGGTGACGGCGAGCGAGAGTGTGGCGAGACCGACGACGATGCGCAGCGCACGCTTGCTGACCATCGGAAACCTCCTGGCTGAGACGACTGGCGGGACCCTATCCGGGATCAGCCAGCATGAACAGCCCGAATGCTTTGCAGGGTGAGCATCGTCATCTTCGATGCTCGGCGTTCGTAGCCCCCAGGGCGCCAAGCCGGCACCGATCATTGCCGAAGCGTTTCGGTATGTGCTTCGATCCTGGGCCAACAGCCGTCGGCCCGGATCAGCTCCCGGCAGACGCGCCAGAGGGCGGGCGAAGGCCGCCGTGCGGTTGGGCCGGAAGGGAGGCACCGTGACCGAGTACGCCGACCTGGTCATCACCGGCGCCGACGTCTACACCGTCGACGCCGCCCGCAGCTGGTCCGGCGCCGTCGCCGTACGCGGTGACCGGATCGTCGCGGTCGGCTCCGAGCCCGTGTCCGAGCTCGTCGGCCCGCGGACCAGGGTGATCGAGGCCGCGGGCGGCATGGTGCTGCCGGGCTTCCAGGACGCCCACATCCACGCGCCCTTCGCCGGGCGCAACCGGCTCCGGGTCTGGCTCAACGACCTCGCCGGCCGGCACGCGTACCTGGACCGGATCGCGCGCTACGCGGCCGACAACCCCGACCAGCCCTGGATCATCGGGGGCGGCTGGGCGATGGAGCACTTCCCCGGCGGCACCCCGCGCAAGGAAGACCTGGACGCGATCGTGCCGGACCGTCCGGTCTTCCTGTTCAACCGGGACGTGCACGGCGCCTGGGTCAACTCCACAGCCCTCGAGATCGCCGGCATCACCAGGGACACCCCGGATCCCGCCGACGGGCGGATCGAACGCGACCCGGCCACCGGTGAGCCGACCGGCACGCTGCACGAGGGCGCGGCGTACAGCTGCAACGACCGGCACGTGCCGCTGCCGGGGCGCGCGGAGTGGGAGGAGGCCATCCTCAACGCTCAGGAGCACCTGCACTCGTTGGGCATCACCGGATGGCAGGACGCCTGGGTGACGCCGGGCACCCTGGCGGCGTACCGGTCGCTCGCCGCGTCCGGCCGGCTCGCGGCCCGGGTCGTCGGCGCCCTGTGGTGGGACCGGCACCGCGGCCTCGACCAGATCCCCGAGTTCCTCACCCAACGGGAGTCCGCCACGGGTGGCAGCTTCCACCCGACCACGGTCAAGATCATGACCGACGGGGTGCTGGAGAACTACACCGGCGCGCTGCTCGAGCCGTACTGCGACGGCTGCGGCGGCCACACCGACAACCACGGCCTGGCGTACGTCGAGGCCGAACTGCTCGCCGCCGCGGTGACCGAACTGGACCGGCTCGACTTCCAGGTGCACCTGCACGCGATCGGCGACCGCGCCGTACGCAACGCCCTCGACGCCGTCGCGGCCGCCCGCACGGCCAACGGGCGCCGCGACAACCGGCACCACATCGCCCATCTGCAACTCGTCCACCCGCAGGACGTGCCGCGCTTCCGGCAGTTGGGGGTCACCGCGAACTGCCAGGCCTACTGGGCGCAGACAGAACCGCAGATGGAGGAGCTCACGGTGCCGTTCCTCGGCCGGGAGCGGGCGAACCTGCAGTACCCCTTCGGTGATCTGCTGCGCTCCGGCGCCACCCTGGCCATGGGCAGCGACTGGTCGGTGACGACGGCGAACCCGCTCGAGGAGATCGAGGTCGCCGTCACCCGGACCGACCCGCAGCACCGCGACAAAGCGCCGTTCCTCCCGGAGCAGGCGCTGCCGCTGTCCGTCGCCCTCGCGGCGTTCACCGCCGGCTCGGCGTACGTCAACCACGACGCCGACGGCGGCACGATCGAGGTCGGCAAGCGCGCGGACCTGGCCGTGCTCGACCGCAACCTGTTCGCCGCCGGCGCAGGGCTACCGGCCGACGCGCGCGTCACCCACACGATCGCCAACGGCGCCGTCGTCTACGAATCCGCATGAGGGCCGCGTTGAGGTCGGCCAGCAGCTCGTCGAAGACCAGGTCGTATTCGGTGACCCAGGCGTACGGGAAGGAATCCGGGTCATCCCGTTCGAGCAGGTACGTCTGCACCTCGGCCGGCGCCGTGCCGCCGAACTCGAAGTTCGGCGGCATGGTCGGAGCACCCGGCACGAAGACGCTGACGACCGGCTGCGCGGCGAACCGCAGCCCGGATGCCAGGTCAGCAGCCACTGATTTCCCAGAGCTTCAGATCTGTGGCGGTTACGACGAAAGGACGGGCCACGTGGTGGACCCTACCCGCGCCATACCTCGGGTGCCTCGGCCGCAGAGTGCGCCGGCTCGGCGTACGCGCGGACGGCGGCACGATCGCGGTCGGCAAGCACGCGGATCTGGCCCTGCTCGATCGCATCCTGTTCGCCGCCGGCGCGGGACTACCGGCCGACGCGCGTCACCCACACCTTCGCCGACGGCACCGTCGTCCACGAAGGCGGTTGTTGATCTCCACACTGGAGGCAAAAGTCCCATTTGAGCACGGCAGCGGGTTCGTGGGCTTCTGCCATCTGTCGGAAAAAGATGGATGGAGCTCCACCGCCTGTAGGAAACCTTCATTTTCGTTGGCAAAGTTGCATCTTTTCATTGCATCGTCGAGGGCGCGCACGCCAAGATCGCCGAAAGGCAGAGGTGGTCCGCTCCCCCGAGCCTCCCCGGTGCTCAGCTGCGCCTCGCTCGGTGGACAGTGGATCCACGAGAGGAGTACGCGTGCAGGTACACAAGGTCTCGACGATCCTCCGATCCCGAAGCGCGCTGGCCGCCGCCGTGACGGCCGCGCTGGCCGGTTCGATCCTCACCGCCCCACCCGTCTCCGCCGCCGCTCCAGAGGGACCCGGGCAGGGCAGCTGCAAGATCGCCGACAGCCCCTCCTGGTCGGGCTGGAGCAACCACCAGCAGGTGGGCGAGCAGCTCGCGCAGATCGAGCGCACCAGCGGCGGCCGGGTGGACGTCGACGTGGTCGGGCGCACCCAGCAGGGCCGGGAGCTGTATGCGGCCCGGGTGGGCACCGGCGACAAGGTGCTGCTGGTCACCAGCGCGATCCACGGCAACGAGCGGACCGGCACGGAGGCGCTGCTCGCGATCCTCAAGCGCCTGGGCAGCAGCGGTGACGCACAGACCCGGAAGATCCTCAGCGAGATCACGTTCGTCGCGATGCCCATGGTCAACCCCGACGGTGGCGAGCTCAACCGCCGGATGAACGTGCGGTCCTGGGACGAGACGCTGGCGGAGTTCCCGCAGCTGGCCGGGGCGCCGCGCGCCTGGTACCACCGGCTCAGTGGAGACGGCGTCGACCTGCCCGGCTACGACCTCAACCGCGACTTCAACCCCGACCTCAACTACGTGCCGCGCCCCGCCGACCTGCCGGGCCGCGACACCGACGCCGGATTCTTCCTCTCCCCCGAGTCGCGCGCCATCCGCGACGTCTACGTCGGACTGCGGGCGGAGAAGGGCGCGGTCGACGCGTACGTCGACCTGCACCACATGGGACCGTGCGACCGGCTCACCGGCGGTACGCAGGACGGCAACCTCATCTCCGTCTCGCTCGACTACCCGCCGCTCGGGGTGCAGGACGGCGCCAAGTACAAGGCGGCGTGGCCGGCGCTCGACCAGGACAAGTCCCGCCGCTACGCCCTCACCGTCGCCAACGGCATGCTGGCGCAGTACGGCGACCAGTCCAAGCTCGCGGCCGTGGGCCGGTACTTCCACCCGGACGCGCGGGAGTACGCGGGTCAGGGCCGGTCGGCGTTCGCCCTCAACGGCACCGGCACGGTGCTGTTCGAGGTCCGCGGCCAGCAGGACGACCTGGGCCAGAAGCAGCACGGCATGCTCGTGAAGAGCGTGCAGACCGGCGTGGAGTCGCTGCTCGGTGGCCTGGCTGACGGCACCGTCGACCGGGTCGACGGCGACGACTTCTTCGACCTGCCCGACTATGGCTGGGACACCACGAACGACTGACGATCGACGAGGCAGCCGCGGGGACATCCTGTTCCCGCGGCTGCTCCGTCTCCTCGCCCCTACCCGCCGTTAGGGAGCCGTAGGTTGAAGATCAAGCGGGTGGCTGCCCCTCGTCGTGCGGGACGGTGACGGTGACGGTGCAGCCGACCGGTCGTCCGATCTCGTCGTGGCCGGCGTAGGTCAGGTGGTAGACGCGGTCCCCGCCGTTGCCGGCCCGTTCGGCCCGCAGCTTGCCGCTCGTGGCGGGCGTGCCGGTGGTGAAGCCGCTGACGTCCGTGGCGTCGCCGCCGGTCACGCCGGTCAGGGCGAACGCGTTCGGTCCGAGCACCCCGTCGCGCAGGTCGACGGTCACGGTGACGTCGATCAGCTCGTGGTTCGGCGGCCACAGGACCGGCCGGTCCACCGTGCAGTCCAGCTGCCGTTCGGGCAGTGGGCTGGCCAGGGTGGCGGTGGCGTGCCCGATGGTCGCGGTGAGCCGGCCGCCGGCCTCGTAGTACATGTGCGCGGTACGCCCGTCGAAGTAGAACGTCGGCGCGGCCGATCGGCCGAGGTCGGGCGCCGCGGACATCGAGTCGTGCACGATGCCGAGGTGGATCTCCTGGTCGAAGTCCTCCCCGACGTCCACCGCGTGCATGTTGCCGTCGGCGGCGTGGTAGATCACCAGATTGCGGTCGTTCCAGCGGAGGAAGAACGGCCCTGAGGCGTTCGGGCCTTCGACGCCCTGCGGGGTCACGATCGGTTCGGGTTGCATGGTCCAGGTCCGTGCGTCGTTGGAGACCGCCCAGCGGATCCGGCGGGACACCGGCCCGGTCGGTCCGGGCGGCGCCGCGGTCGGATTGTCCATGAACAGCATCAGGTAGCGCGTCCCCAGGCGGGGTACGGACTGCTCGAACACCCGGGCGTAGGAGGTCTCTCCGCCGGTGGTCTCGTTGCGGCTGACCGCGGTGCCGCCGTAGGTGAAGTGGATGCCGTCGTCGGAGGTCGCGTACCGGGTGATGGAGTTCTCGCCGTGGAAGTAGAGGAACAGCTTGCGCTCGCCCTCGACCCACACCGCGTGCGGTGAGGAGATGTGGCTGACCGTGGCGTAGTGCGGCAGCCAGGTGTTGCTGATCAGCGGGTTGGCGTCGTACTCGGTCCACGGTCCGTCGATCGAGTCGGCGTACGCGAGGGAGATCCCGCCGGGTCGCTCGTGCGGGGCGTAGTACAGGTAGTAGGTGCCGAGCGGGTGGGGGAAGTAGTCGGCGGCCCGGATGACGCTCGGGAAGATGAACTCGTTCGTCGGGTTGTAGGCGAGCTTGCTCTTGTCGAACGCGGTGCCCACGTAGGTGAACTGGGGGAAGTCGAGGCCAGGGTCGGCGGCGGCCGGCGCGGCGCCGGCCATGGCGGCGACGAGCAGGCCGGCACCGGTGGCTGCCAGGACGGCGCGTCGGGACGAGGCAAGTGGTGGCGTCATGCGTCTTCCTGTTCTGTCGGATCGATCGCTTGGCGGTTCTCGACGGACGGCGGCGGGCGTGCGGGAGCGTCCGGCGGCAGCACGGGAGGCGCCGTCCCGTGCGTGGTGCTCCATGCCGGCGGGCCGGCGGCACCCGGCGGCAGGTGGTGACTCTCGGTAAGAAGGCAGGGGTCGTCGACCGTCGGGGTCCTCTCGGACCACCGGGGGCTAATACGTATTAGCGTCTATGTTTCTCGAATGTTGCTCGCCGGGGAGGGCTCCTGTCAAGAGGCCGGCCCGCCTCCTCCGGTTTCGCGCAGATCTTCGGCCACCCATGGGTCGCCCGGCTGCGGACTGCTCCCGCTAATGCGCATTACTCCAGGGAGTTCATCGGGCGGAAATCTCGACTCCACCTCTTGACACGGACCGACCCACCCACCAAGCTCCTTCCCAACGCCGAGCGCTAATACGCATTAGCCGCACCGGAAGGACTCGTCGTGACCGCTCCCCCCAGACGCGTCACCCAACGTGACATCGCGCGGTTGGCTGGTGTCAGTCAGGCGACGGTGTCGTTGGTGCTCAACAACCGCACCGACGCCGAGGTCCGCATCGCCCCGGAGACCCGGGACCGCGTGCTGCGGGTCATCGCCGAGACCGGGTATGCCGCCGATCCGGTGGCCCGCCGCCTCGCCGCACGGTTCAACCGGATCATCGGCGTCTTCACGTACGAGCCCGCCTTCCCCAGCGGCAGTCGGGACTTCTTCCACCCGTTCCTGCTCGGCATCGAGGAGTACGCCGAGCGGGTCGGCTGCGACCTGCTGCTGTTCACCAGCGCACCCGTGGTGGACGGCCGGCGACGCATCTTCCACCAGGACAACCGGCTGCGCCTGGCCGACGGGTGCATCCTGCTCGGGCGCGAGATCGACGGCGCGGAACTGCACCGGCTCAACCGCGACGGATTTCCGTACGTCGCCGTGGGGCGCCGCGACGACGCCGGCGGACCGGTGCCCTACGTCGGCGCCGACTACGCGACGGCGGTGGCCCGGCTCGTCGAGCTGGCGTTGCAGCGCGGTCATCGGCGGCTGACGTACGTGAGCATGGGCATGAACGCGGAGTCCTCGGAGGACCGGCGCCGTGGGTTCGTCGCCGCCGCGACGACCGCGGAGAGCGCCCGCCAGGTGTCCGCGGTGGCCGAGGAGGCCGACGCGTGCCTGGACGACCTGCTGGCCGACGGGACGACTGCGGCGTTCGTGGAGGACTTCGCCACGGCGGTGGCGCTGGAGTCGGCCGCCCGGCGGCGTGGGCTGACCGTGCCGGGTGACCTGTCGATCGTCACCCTCGGCGATCCGACCGTCCCGGTCCCCACCGACATCGCGTTCACCGGGTTCCTCATTCCGCGGGAGGAGATGGGCCGGCAGTCGGTCGAGGTGTTGACCGGCGTCATCGACGGCAGCGCCGCCGGTCTGCAGCAGCGGCTTCTCCCCTGCGAGCTCGTCGAGGGCAACACCCTCGGCGCCCCTGATCCGGCGGTCCACCGCCGCTGAGCGGTGGACCGCGCAACTGGAAGGAAGCAAGTGGTACAGATGCGTGCGGACGTCCTCGTCGTCGGGGGCGGACTGGGCGGGGTCGCCGCGGCGCTCGCCGCGGCGAGGGCCGGCCGGTCCGTCATCCTGACCGAGGAGTTCGACTGGCTCGGCGGGCAGCTCACCAGCCAGGCCGTCCCGCCGGACGAGCACTCCTGGATCGAGCAGCTCGGCGCCACCGCCAGCTACCGGGCCCTGCGCAACGGTATCCGCGACTACTACCGTCGCCACTACCCGCTGACGGAGCGGTCCCGGGCCTGGACCGACCTCAACCCGGGCGCCGGCTGGGTGAGCCGGCTCTGCCACGAGCCGCGGGTGGCCGTCGCCGTGCTCGAGGAAATGCTCGCGCCCTACCGGGGATCGGGGCGGCTGCGGGTGCTGCAGCCGTACCGGCCGGTCGCCGCGGAGACCGACGGGGACCGGGTCACCGGCGTCACCCTGGCGCACCGGGACCGGGACGACCGGATCGACGTGGTCGCACCGTACGTGCTGGACGCCACGGAGACCGGTGAGCTGCTGCCGTTGACCGGCACGGAGTACGTCACCGGGTTCGAGTCGCAGGCCGAGACCGGTGAGCCGAGCGCCCCGGCGCAGGCGCAGCCGATGAACATGCAGGCCGTGTCGGTGTGCTTCGCGATCGACCACGTCGACGGTGATCAGACCATCGACCGGCCCGCGGGGTACGACTTCTGGCGCGACTACAAGCCCGACTTCTGGGGTGACCGGCTGCTGTCCTGGCGGTCGCCGCACCCGCGCACACTGGAGATCGTCGAGCGCAGCTTCACCCCCAACCCCGACGACGACCCGCTGAGCGTCAACGCCGATCAGCGCGTCAACCCGGGTGACGGCAACCTGTGGACGTTCCGGCGGATCGCTGCCCGGCGCAACTTCACCGACGGGACGTACGGCAGCGACATCACGCTGGTCAACTGGCCGATGATCGACTATTTCGAGGGTCCGGTCATTGACGTGCCGAACGCGTCGTGGCACCTGGCCAAGGCCCGCGAGCTGTCGTACTCGGTGCTGTACTGGCTGCAGACGGAGGCGCCCCGGCCCGACGGCGGCACCGGCTTCCCCGGGCTGCGGCTGCGCGGCGACGTGACCGGCAGCCCGGACGGGTTGGCGCAGGCGCCCTACATCCGGGAGTCGCGCCGTATCCGGGCCGAGTACACGGTGGTGGAGCAGGACCTCTCCCTCGCGGTGCGGGGTGAGCACGGCGCGGTGCGCTACCCCGACTCGATCGGCGTGGGGATGTACCGCATCGACCTGCACCCGTCCACCGGCGGCGACAACTACATCGACGTCGGCTCCTGCCCGTTCGAGATCCCGCTCGGTGCGCTGATCCCGCAGCGGATGGAGAACCTGCTACCGGCGGGCAAGAACATCGGCACCACGCACATCACCAACGGCAGCTACCGGCTGCACCCGGTCGAGTGGAACGTCGGCGAGGTCGCCGGCCTGCTCGCCGACTTCTGTCTGACGCGGGGCGAGTCCCCGCGTGCGGTCCGCGGCACCCCCCGCCTGCTGGCCGAATTCACCGACCGCGTCTCGGCCGCCGGCGTGGAACGCCGCTGGCCGCAGATCGCAGGCTACTGAACCCCCCGGTGAGGAGAAGATAGTGAAACGAGGAAAGGGTCTGGCTGTTGTCGCCGCCGCACTGGCCGGCGTCCTCGCCCTGTCCGCCTGTGGTGGCGGCGAGGCGAAGGACAAGGGCCCGGCCAGTCTGCGGATGACCATCTGGTCGGCCAACGAGGCGCACCTGAAGCTGTTCAACGAGATCGCCGACGAGTACCGCAAGAGCCACCCGAACGTCGCCGAGATCAAGTTCGATCCGCTGCCGTTCGACAACTACACCACCACGCTGACCACCCAGATCGCCGGCGGGAACGCACCCGACCTGGCCTGGGTGTTCGAGAACTCCGCCCCCGACTTCGTGGCCTCCGGCGCGCTGCTGCCGCTGGACGACACGCTCAAGAAGGCCGAGGGCTACCAGTACGACGACCTCTCCCCCGCCACGCTGAAGCTCTGGCAGAACGGCGGCAAGCTGTACGCGTACCCGTTCTCCACCTCGCCGTTCGGCGTGTTCGTCAACACGGACCTGCTGAAGAAGGCTGGGCAGAAGACCCCGGCCGAGCTGATCGCGGCCGGGCAGTGGAATTGGGACAACGCCCTCGCGGCGGCTGGGGCGGTCAACGGCAAGACCGGCAAGGCCGGGCTGGTGATCCGCGACTTCGACTACAAGGGCTGGGACAACCTGTCCACCTTCTGGACCGGGTGGGGCGCCCAGGCGTGGAGCGAGGACGGCAAGAGCTGCGGTTTCGCCAGCCCGGAGATGGTCGAGGCGATGACCACCCTGCACAAGGCCATCTTCACCACGAAGGCGCTGCCTGGTCCGGGCACCACCGCTGACTTCTTCGCCGGTGACGCCGCCATGACGATCACCCAGATCTCCCGCGCCTCGCTGCTGAAGGACGACGGCTTCGCCTGGGACCTGGTCCCCCTGCCCGCGGGCCCGAAGGGGCCGTACTCGGTGGTCGGTCAGGCCGGCATCGGGGTGATGAAGAAGAGCCCGCACGCCGACGTGGCCGCCGACTTCGTCGCCTTCCTGACCAACCCCACCAACTCGGCGAAGCTCGCCCAGTTCTTCCCGCCGCCGCGCCAGTCGCAGCTGACCGCGGAGACCCTCGCGAAGACGAACCCGAAGCTCAAGCCGGAGCAGTTGCAGAAGGTCGTCATCGACGGCATCACCAACGGTGTGGTCAAGCCCAACCACGCCGGGCAGGCCGAGCTGAGCCAGCAGGTACGCGCCGGACTCGACCCGCTGTGGAAGCCCGACGCGGACGTCAAGGCCGTCCTCGATGGGGTCTGCACCAAGATCCAACCGCTGCTGGCGAAGTAGGGCAACCGATCATGACCCAGACGGACACCAGGGTGGGCCCGGCCGCTGCCGGGCCCACCCCGGGCCCGGCCCGGCCGTTCTGGACCAGCCGCCGCCGGGACCAGCTCACCGGTTACCTCTTCATCACCCCGCAACTGCTCGGCAGCGCCGTCTTCGTGATCCTGCCGCTGATCCTCGTGGTCTGGTACAGCCTGCACGAGTGGAACGTGCTCGCCGGCACGTTCGACTTCGTCGGCACGGACAACTACCAGGCTCTCGCCGACGATCCCAACCTCGGCGCGGTGCTGCGGTCCACCGGGCTGTTCTCCGTCGGGCTGGTGGTGCTCAACCTCGGCCTGGCGTTGCTGCTGGCCGTCCTGCTCAACCAGAAGCTGCGCGGCACCATCCTGTTCCGCACCCTGTTCTTCTCCCCCGTGGTGGTTTCGCTGGTGGCCTGGACCATCGTGTGGGGCTTCCTGCTGCAGGACAACGGCGGGATCAACGGCCTGCTCGACACCATCGGGGTGGACGGGCCGAACTGGCTGCGCGGCGAGGGCACGGCGATGCTGTCGGTGATCGTCGTGCAGGTGTTCAAGAACGTCGGCTTGAACATGGTGCTGTTCCTGGCCGCCCTGCAAGGGGTGCCGGCGGAGCTGTACGAGGCCGCGGAGGTGGACGGGGCGAGCCGGATGCGCCAGTTCTGGCGGATCACCGTGCCGCTGATCAGCCCGACGATCCTGCTCACGTCGATCATCACGGTGGTCGGGTCGCTGCAGGTCTTCGCGCAGATCGCGGTGCTCACCCAGGGCGGACCCGGCACCTCAACCACGGTGCTCGTCTACTACCTCTACCAGCAGGCGTTCCAGTTCCACCACTTCGGCTACGGCGCGACGCTGTCGATCCTCTTGTTCGTCATCGTGCTCGCGCTGACCGTGCTGCAGTGGCAGATGCGCAAGAGGTGGGTCTTCCATGAGTCGTGACCTGTCGCGGCGGACCAAGCTGGTGCTCTACGGGGTGCTGCTGGTCCTGGCGATCCCGTTCGTCTTCCCGACCTGGTGGATGGTCACCTCGTCGCTGAAGCCGGTGGCGGACATCTTCGCCTTCCCGCCGCAACTGCTGCCCGTCAACCCGCGGCTGGACGCCTACCGGCGGGTGTTCGAGCTGCAGCCGTTCGGGCAGCAGTACCTCAACAGCCTCTACATTGCGCTACTGGTCACCGTCGGCACCCTCGCGGTGTCGGCCCTGGCCGGATACGCCTTCGCGCGGATCCGGTTCCGCGGTCAGAACGTGCTGTTCCTGGTCGTCCTCGCGGGCCTGCTCATCCCCAGCGAGGTGACGATCGTGCCGCTGTTCCAGATGTTCTTCAAGCTGGGGCTGATCAACACGCACTGGCCGCTGATCCTGGTGCCGATCTTCGGCGCGCCGAGCGTCCTCGCCACGTTCATCATGCGGCAGTTCTTCATCAGCCTCCCCGGTGAGCTGGAGGAGGCAGCCCGGGTCGACGGGCTGGGCCGCTTCGCCACGTTCTGGCGGATCGCCCTACCACTGTCCCGGCCCGCACTCGGCGCGGTGGCGATCTTCACCTTCCTGCACAGCTGGAACCTGTACCTGGAGCCGATCGTGTTCCTCTCCTCGCCGGAGAAGTTCACCCTGCCCCAGGCGCTCACCCAGTTCGTCGACGCCTACGGCGGCCCGATGTGGGACGTCCAGCTCGCCGCCGCGTCGATGACCGCACTGCCGGTGCTGGTGGTGTTCGTCATCGCGCAGAAGCAGTTCGTCGAGGGCCTCGCCCACACCGGTCTGAAGGGATGACGGCCCCGGTGGTCGGGGTCGACATCGGCGGCACCAAGACCGCAGCTGCGCTGGTCGGCCCCGACGGGAAGCTGCTGGAACGCCGGGAGGCGCCCACTCCGGCCCGGTCCGGACCCGAAGCGGTGCTGGACGCGGCCGCGGGGCTGACCGCCGGGCTGCTCGGCGCGGCCGGGCCCGGGCCGGTGGGGGTGGGCACCGCCGGCACGGTCGACCCGGCGACCGGCCGCATCCGGTACGCCACCGACAGCCTGCCCGGCTGGACCGGCACCCCCGTCGCCGACGCGCTGGCCGCCCGGCTCGGTCGAGAGGTGCGGGTCACCAACGACGTGAACGCCGCGGCGCTGGGCGAATGCTGGGCCGGCGCCGGACGGGACCGGGCTCATGTGCTGCTGGTGGCCGCCGGCACCGGACTCGGCGGGGCGATCGTCCGCAACGGCCGCGTCGAGGCCGGTGCCCGCGGCGCCGCCGGCGAGGTGGCCCATCTGCCGGCCCCGGGTGCCGAACGACTGCGGTGCGGGTGCGGCCGGTACGGGCACCTGGAGGCGATCGCCTCGGGCACCGGGCTGGCCGCCGCGTACGCCATCGAGACCGGCGACCGGATCAGCGGGCGGGCGGTGGCGGACCGCGCGGCGGCCGGGGACGCGGCCGCCCGGCAGGTCGTGGACCGGGCCGGTGCCGTGCTCGGCGCGGTGCTGGCGGGGTTGGTGGCCCTGCTCGACCCGGATGCCGTCCTGGTGGCCGGTGGGGCGGCCGCCGCGCTGCTGCCGGCCGCGTCGGCCGCCTACGCGGCGGAGCTGCCGGCGGGCTGGGCCGGCGTGCCGCTGCTGCCGGCCGCGCTGGGCGCCGACGCCGTCGTGGTCGGCGCGGCCCGGCTGGCCACGAACGCGTAGGAGTGACCGGTGACGGCATCAGCCGTACCCACATCAACGGAAGGACCAGAGGGGTGAGTGTGCTCGACGACCTGGCCGGCGGGCTGGTGGTGTCCTGCCAGCCGCTGCCCGACGAGCCGGAGGACCCGATGCGGGACCCGTACGTCCAGGCCCGGGTGGCGGCCGCGGTGGTACGCGGCGGCGCGGTGGCGGTGCGGGTCAATGGGCCGGATGACGTCAAGGCGGTGCGCGCCGCCGTCGACGTGCCGGTGATCGGGTTGTACAAGCACGGCACGGCGGACGTGTTCATCACCCCGACGGCGGCGCACGCGCTCGAGGTGGCGCTGGCCGGGGCGGACATCGTCGCGGTCGACGCCACCGACCGTCCCCGACCGGACGGGCGCGCCTTCGCCGACACCGTGCGGGCGGTCCGCGAACGGACCGACGCGCTCGTGCTGGCCGACGTGTCCACCACGGCCGAGGGCGTCGCCGCCGTCGCGGCGGGCGCGGACGCCGTCGCCACCACGCTGTCCGGCTACACCCCGGCCAGCCCGCAGACTGACGGGCCCGACCTCGGGCTCGTGGCGCGACTCGTCGCACTGCTGCCGGTTCCGGTGATCGCCGAAGGGCGGTACCGGAGCACGGAGCAGATCGGCGCGGCTTTCGAGGCCGGTGCGCACGCGGTGGTGATGGGCAACGCCGTCACCTCACCGCTGTGGATCACCCGCCGGCTCGTTCCGGCCACCCCCCGCGTGGCGAGCGCCCCAGAGAAGTAGGGAGAGCAAGTGAAGAGACGTACCCTCCTGGCCACCGGCATGGTCGGGCTGGCCACCGCGGCCATCGGGCGGCCGGCGTTCGCCGGGTCCGCGGACCGGCAGCTGACCGTGGCGCTGGTGCCGTTGGACGACCGGCCGGTCAACACCTACTGCCCGCAGATGACGGCGGCGAGCGCGGGCGCGCGGGTGCTACTGCCGCCTCGGGAACTGCTGGGCCGCTTCTTCACGCCCGGCGACGGGGCCGGCATCGCCCGTTGGCTCGGCGCCGCCGACGGCGTCGACGGGTACGTGATCTCGGTCAGCATGCTCGCCTACGGCGGTCTGATCGCGTCCCGTACGGCCGCCCCGACGCTGGCCGCCGCGCTGGAGAACCTGGCAGCGATCCGGAACCTGCGCGCGACGCGGCCGGGGGCGGTGATCGAGGTGCACGACACCATCCAGCGGCTCGCCATCACCAGCACCGGCACCGACCTGGACAAGTACCGCGACCGGCTGGTCGAGTGGGCGAAGCTCTACGACCAGGTGGTCAACCTCGGGCAGGAGGAGCTGCGGTCCCGGCTCGACGCCGTCCGGGCGCAGATCCCGGACCAGGTCGTCGAGGACTACCTTGCCGCGCGGGCCCGCAACCACCAGGTCAACCGGTTGATGGTGGAGTGGGTCGCCGACGGCACGATCAGCCATCTCGTGCTGTCGGAGGACGACACCGCGCCGGTCGGCCTGGCCCGGGCGGAGCGGGTGGAGCTGGAGGCGTTGGTGGCCCGGCTCGGCGTCGGCGACCGGGTGGAGATCTTCCCCGGCGCGGACGAGGTCGATGCGCTGCTGGTCGCGCGGGTGGTCGCCGCGGGCACGGCACCCACCTACCGGGTGGAGTACGCCGGTGTGTCGGGTGAGGACTGGACCGCGCAGTTGGAGGGCATCCCCTTCGCGGAGAACATCCGCCGGCACGTGGCCACTGTGGGTGGCCGGGTGGTCAGCGGCGACGCGGACATCGTGCTCGCCGTGAACACCCCGTCCGCGGCATCCGGGCAGCGGGCCGCCGACCTGGACGCCTTCGTCGGGCGGATCGGCGCCCTGCTGGCCGCCGGCACCCCGGTGATCGTGGTGGACCCGCTGATCGTGAACAAGGCCGACCACGAACTGGTCGCGCGGATGGAGAACGGTCTGGACCTCGCGGCGCTGCTGTCGTACTCGGGGTGGAACACCGGCGGCAACGCGCTCGGGCTGGCGCTCGGCCACGGCACCGCCCGCTGGGCGTACCTGCGCTCCTCGGACAGCGGGTACGGCGTACCCGAGCTGCGCGGGCCTGGCCTGGCGCACGCCGAGTATCTGCTCTACCGGTTCGTCAAGGACGACCCGTGGAAGAACGTGGTGCAGGTCGAGGCGTACGCGCACGCGCGGGCGCAGGGCTGGGACCCGCTCGCGCTCACGCCTCAGCAGAAAAGCTACTTCGACGGCTGGGTACGGGAGCGGCTGGTGCCGCTGACCGAGCGGTACTTCGCCGACCACTTCGCCGGGCACCGCGTCGTGCTGGGCCGGCGGGGCGCGAGGACGTTCACGGCGACCCTGGCGCGGTTCGAGTCGGCCCGGGTCGAGCTGCCGTGGGACCGGCTGTTCGAGGTGACCCTGGAGCCCCGGCTGCAGCTGTCCTGACCAGCACATCCGGTCGCGCCGGCAGGGGAACTGCCGGCGCGACCGCGTGCCGGCCACCGGGACGGTCCCGGCGTCGAACGCCAGGCACGGCACGGACCAGGGCTCACGGTTCCGTCTCCTACCCAGGTAGGAGGAAGCGGCTCCGACCGCCGGCCGCGACCGGGGCTTCAGGTCGGGCGAAGTACGCAGGCCGGCGCAGCAGCATCTGCAGGTATGACAACCACGATGCGCCGGGCGGCACACTGGCACCGCCCACTGATGCTCTTCGTCGCGGCGATGGCGGTGCTCGCCCTCGTCTCCGCGGTCGGCATCGTCGCCGACTCGCGGGTCCTCACCGGCGTGCCGATCTGGCTCAAGCCGTTCAAGTTCTCCGTGTCGTTCGTGCTGTACGGCACCACCCTGGCCTGGATGCTCTCCCTGCTGCCGCGGCGGAGCCGGGTCGCGGAGTGGGCCGGCACCGTCATCGTCGCCACGGGGGTGGTGGAGATGGCGATCATCGTCGGGCAGGTGCTGCGCGGCACCACCAGCCACTTCAACGGGACCACCCCGCTCAACGGCATCCTGTTCTCGCTGATGGGTGCCGCGATCATGGTGCTGTTCGTGGCGCACCTGGTCATCGGGATCGTGGTGCTGCGGCAGCCGATCGCGGACCGGGTCGGCAAGTACGCGGTCGGGCTGGGCCTCGGCCTGACCCTGCTCGGCATGCTGGTGGCGATCCCGATGGTGCTGCCCAGCCAGGACTCGGGCATCGAGGGGATCTCCGGGGCGCACAGCGTCGGCGTGCCGGACGGCGGGCCCGGGCTGCCCCTGGTCGGCTGGAGCACCACCGGCGGGGACCTGCGGATCGGACACTTCGTGGGGATGCACGCGTTGCAGGCGCTGCCGCTGCTGGCGATCCTGCTGCGCCGGTTCCTCGGGCGACTGGACGAGCGCACCCAGGCGCGGCTGCTGATGGTTGCGGGCGGCGCGTACGGTGCACTCACCATGCTGTTCACCTGGCAGGCCCTGCGCGGGCAGCCGCTGCTGCGGCCGGACGCGCTCACCCTGGCCGCCGTGGCGGCGCTGCTGGTCGCGACCGCAGCCGCCGCCGGCGCAGTCCTGGCCCGTCGGCACCGCGCGGAACTGGTGCTGGCGGCATGACCGGCACCCTGTTCGAGCTGACGTTCGCGGTGGCCGCGCCGTTCTGGGCGCTGATGATCCTGCTGCCGCACTGGTCGTGGACCGCCCGGATCATCAGGTCACCGCTGATCGTGGCACCGGCCCTGCTGATCTACGCGATCCTGGTGATCCCGGCGCTCGGGGACGTGCTACCGGCGGTGGCGTCCCCGACCCTGGACGGCGTACGCGACCTGCTCGGCACCGCCACCGGCGCGGCGGCGGCCTGGGCACACATGATCGCGTTCGACCTGTTCGTCGGCCGGTGGGCGTGGCTCGACAGCCGGGAACGGGGGGTGCCGGCGCTGGTCATGGCTCCGGTGCTGGTGCTGACGATCCTGCTCGGGCCGCTCGGCCTGGCCGCCTACCTCGCCGCCCGGGTCAGGTGGCCGCAGCCCGCGGCGATTCCGGCCGCCGAGCCGCAGCGCATAGGCTGAACGCCGTGGGGTGGGTGGGACGACTGTTCGACGTGCGCGACGGCTTCGTGCGGATCGTGCTGCTCGACCTGAGCGGCGTCGGCTACCTGGTCTTCGGCGCCCCGATGCAAGGCCACGGGCCGACGGCCACGCAGTTGATCCTCGCGGGGATCGCGTTCGGCGTCGCGCTGGTGTTGCACCGTCGACCACTGGTCAACCTGCTGGCGCAGACCGCGCTGCTGGCCGTCGCGATCTGTCTGCTCGACGACATCACCATCAACCAGGTAGGCGCCAGTTGGGCGTTGCTCGAACTGGCCATGCGGGCACGGCAGCCGCGGACCATCTGGCTGGCCGCCGGGCTGCTGGCCGCGGTCGACCTGACCGATTCGATCGGCGACCCGTTCCCACGGTTCCTCTCCGGCATCGTCGGGCTGCTCGTGGAGGTCGGCGTCCCGCTGCTGCTCGGCCTGGTCATCCGGGCCCAACGGGAACTCACCCGGCAGGCGCAGGAGCGGGCGGCGGAGGAGCAGCGCCGGCTCGAGTCGGAGAGCCGTGCCGCCCGCGCCGACGAACGCAGCGCCATCGCCCGGGAACTGCACGACGTGGTCGCGCACCACGTCGCGTCGATGGTGCTTCGGGTCGGCGTGGCCCGGCACGTACTGACGGATCTGGACCCGCGGGTCGGTGAGGTGTTCGACGACGTGCACGGCACGGGGAGCGCCGCCCTGGCCGACCTGCGCCGGCTCGTCGCGGTCCTGCGCAACCCCGACGGCGTACGCGGCGACGCGGCGCTGACCGCCATCGAGCCGTCGGCGCTGCCGGCGGCCCTCGGCGCGGCGGTCGACCGGGCCCGCCAGGCCGGCGTCACCGTCGAGGCCGACATCGACCCCGCGGTCGGGTCGCTGGATGCGGTACGAGGAATGGCGGTGTTGCGACTCACCCAGGAGGCGCTGACCAACGTGGCAAAGCACGCCGGCACGTCCGCCCTCGCCCACCTGTCGGTCAGCGTGGTCGACGAGGCCGTGCACTGGGAGGTGTCCGACGACGGGGGCGGGTGGGTGCCGGCGGCGATGCCGTCCGGCGGCGGCCACGGCATCACCGGCATGCGCGAACGCGTCGAGGTCCTCGGCGGTCAACTGGAGGCCGGGCCGGCGGGTGCGGGTTGGCGGGTGCGTACCGTCCTCCCGGGCCCGGCCATCGCGCTGGCGCCTGCTTCCCCCTCCCCTGCCGTCCCGCCGGCCCAGTCGGACCAGGACCGCGAGGCTCCGGCGGGGCCACGCACGACGGAGCCGGCATGATCCGCGTCCTGCTGGTCGACGACCAGCACCTCATCCGCGCCGGCCTGCGCATGCTCTGCGACGCCCAACCCGACATCGAGGTCGTCGGCGAGGCCGACAACGGCCGCGACGCGGTGTCCCTCGCCGCGCGGCTCATCCCCGACGTCGTCGTCATGGACCTGCGCATGCCCGGCGTCGACGGGATCACCGCGACCAGCCGCATCCTCGCCGACCGGCCCGCCACCCGGATCCTGGTGCTGACCACGTTCGGCGACGACGACCACCTCTATCCGGCGCTGACCGCCGGCGCCTGCGGATTCCTGCTCAAGGACGCACCCCCCGCCGACCTGGTGGACGGCGTCCGCAAGGCCGCCGCCGGCGACAGCCCGTTCAGCCAGGAGGTGCTGCGCCGCCTGGTCCGGCGCGCGGTCGACGCCCGCTCCGACACACCGCGGCCGGTCGAGGGACTGACCGCCCGCGAGCAGGACGTGCTGAACCTGGTCGCCGAGGGCCTGTCGAACACGGAGATCGCCGAGCGGCTGCACATCGGCATCACCACGGTCAAGACCCACATCACCAGCCTCATGACCAAGACCGGCAGCGACAACCGGGTACGCCTGGCCCTGTTCGCCCGCGGCGCGTGACCGGGTCGGGCGGCCAGAGCACGACGTTGCGGTCACGCGTGCGGACCGCTGTGCCGCGCATCACAGGGACCTCATGTCACGGACGGGCGGGCAGCTTCCATCTGCTGGTCGTCAGCAACACGTGGAGGAAGGCGCAACGATGAGCACACAGCGCGAAGCCGGCAGGACCACCCACCGCGTCCTGATCCTGGGCGCGGGCTACGCGGGCATGGCCGCGGCTGTCCAACTCGCGGCCCGGGTCAGGCGGCGTGAGGACGTGCAGGTGACCCTGGTGAATGCGCAGGAGCGGTTCACCGAACGGCTGCGGCTGCACATGACGGCGACCGGCCAGCAGGTCGCCGAGCTGAGCATCCCGGAGCTGCTGGACGGTACGGGTGCGCAGTTCGTGCGTGGCTGGGTGACGGCGGTGGACGCGGACGCGAAGGTCGTGCGGATCGACGACGACCGGGTCCTGCACTACGACACGCTGGTGTACGGGTTGGGCAGCGTGGCCGACACGGCGGCGGTTCCGGGTGTCGAGGACCACGCGTACACCTTGAACAGCGCCCAGGACGCGGAGTTGCTGGCCGCCCGGCTGGCGCAGCTGAGCAGCGGCACGGTGGTGGTCGGTGGCAGCGGGCTGACCGGTGTCGAGTCGGCCGCGGAGATCGCCGAGCGGCACCCGGAACTGAATGTCGTGCTGCTGGGCCGGGGCGAGCCCGGTGCGGCGATGAACCCGAAGGCGAAGGCGTATCTGCAGGCCGCGCTCGAGCGGCTGGGCGTCCAGGCGCGCAGCGGGGTCGAGGTGGTGAAGGTGCTGCCCGATTCGGTCGAGCTGGCCGGCGGGGAGAGCATCGCCGCCGAGGTGGTCCTGTGGACCAGCGGCACGCGGGTGTCACCGCTGGCGGCCGCCGCCGGGCTGACCGTCGACGAGCGCGGCCGCGTCGTCACCGACGCCGCGCTGCGGTCGGTGTCACACCCGGATGTGTACGCCGTGGGCGACGCGGCCGCGATCCGTCAGGGCTACGGCGTCATGCACGGCACCTGCCAGGGTGGTATGCCGACCGGGGTGCACGCGGCGGTGTCGATCGTCCGTACCCTGGCGGGCAAGCAGCCCAAGCCGTTCCGGTTCGGCTTCTACCACACCCCGGTGAGCCTCGGCCGGCACGATGCAGTCGTGCAGTTCACCCGCCCCGACGACAGCCCCCGGCGGGTGTGTCTGACCGGCCGCCTGGCGGCACGGTACAAGGAGACGGTGACCGCTTCGCCTTGGCCGACCTACGGCCGCATGAAGAAGATGCCCGCCTCGGGCGCGTTCTGGCCCCATGGCGGCCGCTTCACCCGGGAGGCACGGTGACCCACTCGCCGTCGGACCTCGACCAGCAGGTCTTCCACCAGCATCGCAACCTGCTCTTCTCGGTGGCGTACCGCATCCTCGGCACCGCGGCCGACGCCGAGGACGCCGTCCAGGACGCCTGGATCAAATGGTCGGCCGCCGACCGCGCGCAGGTGGCCGACCCCAAGGCGTACCTGGCGCGGATCGTGTCGAACCTGGCGCTGGAACGGCTGCGCTCCACCCGGCACCAGCGCGAGACGTATGTCGGGCCGTGGCTGCCCGAACCGATCCTCACCACCGGCGACACCGCCGAGGTGGTCACGGACGCCGAGTCGGTGTCGACGGCGATGCTGGTGGTGCTGGAAACACTGAGCCCGCTCGAGCGCGCGGTGTTCGTGCTGAAGGAGGTCTTCGACTTCAGCCATGCCGAGATCGCGGAGGCCCTGGAGCGCTCCGAGACCGCGGTGCGGCAGGCCGCGCACCGTGCCCGTAACCATGTGCGTGCGCGGCGGCCGCGCTTCACGGCGGACCGGTCACGGCAGCGCGAGGTCACCGAGCGGTTCTTCGCCGCCGCGACCGGTGGCGACATCAACGCCCTGATGGAGTTGCTGTCTCCGGATGTCACCCTGTGGACCGACGGCGGCGGCAAGGTCCGCCAGGCCCTCCGCCCGGTCGTCGGCGCGGCCACGGTGGCCGCCTGGTTCGCCGCCATCGGCACCGTCACCTATCAGGGCGTCGAGCCGGCCGACATGAACGTCGAAATCGTCGAGCTCAACGGCGGTCCGGGCATCGTGTTCAGCGGACCGGGTCGGGTGATCGCCACCGTCACCTTCGATTTCGACGCCGACGGCCGCATCACCGCCCTCCACAACGTGGCCAACCCGGACAAGCTCCGGGCAGTCGCCGACGGCACCGCGCACGACATCGGGACGCAGTGAGCCGGCGCGGGCCCTGCCCCTTCGACCCGGTCGACCGGGCAGGGCCCGGGTGGTCTGGAGCCGCCTACGCTGATGCTGGTGAACGTCCGAGAGCGCAAGAAACTCACCACCCGCCTGATGGCGGCGCTGGGCGACGACCCCCGCGCTGTGCTCACGCTGCTGCGTGCGGGGGCGGACCCGAACGCGGCGGACCGCGACGGTACGACGCCCCTGTACCGGGCATCCGTGCACAACGAGCCCGCGGTGGTACGGGTCCTCCTGGAAGCCGGCGCGGACCCGAACGTGGAGAGCGGGCGCGGTGAGGAGGGCACGCCACTGACCGGTGCCGCGGCGTGGGGGCACACCGAGGTGGTACGCGTACTCCTCGCGCGGGGCGCGGACCCGAACCTCCGTGAAGACCACGGCAGCGGCCTGTCGCCGCTCGACTGGGCCGTCCGAGGCGGCCACACCGAGACGGCCGCTCTGCTGGTGGCCGCAGGCGCGTCACCCCATCGGACATCACGCGCGTAGCGAGCAGCCCGAGCGCCACTGGCAGTATCTGCCCCACCGCAGCGGCCTACCGGGGGCGCCCCCCGCCGCCGAACTGCCCAGCCACACCTCGCTTGCCGACGCTGTCGACGGCGCCGCCGAGCTGGACATCCCCCGCCCGATACGCCCCGCCGCGCCACCCATCCAGGGAGCGCCTCGGTGATCGACTGCCGGATTGAACCAGGCCGGGAGCCGACCCCGCCGCCAGGTGCGCGGTTGCCTGCAGGCCCAGGCGAATCGTGCCGAGCAACAGCAGCAGGATGACCTCGCCCAGCGCGACGGCCCGTTCGATCAGCCCGAGGTACGGCTTCAGCGGCGAACTCGCCAGGTAGGCGGAGACGAACGGAACGAGGGCGACCAGGCAGACCGCCGCGGCCACCGCCACCACCCGGGCACCCGGTCCGCGCCGCCGCCGGGCCGTCAGCAGCGCGCCGAGCGGCAGGCTGAGCAGGGCGGTCACGGATGCCCATTTGTGGATCTCGCCGATCACGGTGGTCGGTGCCCCCACCGGGTCGCGTGGAAAGACCGTCAGCACCACCAGTCCGAGGCACCAGCAGGCGTAGCAGGCGGTGGCCACCGGCACGGCGGCCTGCCGCCGCAGCAACGGACCGAGCAGGCACACCGAGCCGCCGGCCAGCACCAGAACCGCTGTGTCGAAGATCCAGCCGTCCGGGGAGAGGGCGTAGTCGCTGATCGTGTCCGTAACCGGGCTGAGCCGGGTCACCAGCACGTGCAACAGGGCGAACAGCACCAGCGCCGCCGTGGCGGCGGCCAGGCCGAGGAGCCGCCCGAGCCGGTTGGCGACACGAAGCAAGAGACGGGCGTCGGTCATCCGGCCCTCCCCTGCCCGGGCCGCTTCCGCCACTGGCGTCCCCGCCGCCCGTCGGCGCACCTCGGCGAACCTGCCGGCGGCATCGCCACCAAAGACGTCGACAAGGGTTCCCTCCCTATCCCGAAGGCGATGACAGGGCCCCTTCCTGCCGGATCAACCGACAAGGGCGCCCCCGGAGCGCGCCTCGTGCAGTGTCGGGGATCGAGGCACACCTGGCCATCGTCTTCGCCGTCAACCAACCGATCGAGGACGGCACAGGGTGATCGCTCAGCACGCCCGTCCGCACCGCTCGCCGCCACGGCACGATCCGTGCCGGCGGCCAGAGGCGCTCCGCCGGATACCCGCTGCCCGACGAACTACGCCGCCAGCCTGACCGGATTCACGGCCACCGCAAAGCCGACCGCGATGAGGTAGCCGATCGGGCCCATCCGATCGCCCAGCCCGAATTCGTCCAGGCCGAACAGGATCCGCTGGCAGCCGCGCGGCCTCCGGGCGTGCTCAGTCGGCGCGGCGCAACCGGCCCGTCTCCTTGGACCGGGCGTCGAGGAGCACCAGGGTCTCGCCGGCCAGTCCGGCCCGCCAGGACGAAGTAAGCCACGCCCCGACGGGTACCCCGTCGCAGCCGATCAGGGTGCTGGGCCCGGTGGTGGCCAGGAATGCTCCTCCGGAGCCGACCACCCAGCGCCCGGCTTGGCCGTTGCAGCCGTCGGAGCCGCGCCACTCACCGTCGGCCTTGAACTCGACGTACGCCGTCCTGGGTCCGGACACGGGCCGCCACTTTCCGACAAGCCGGTCCCGGGCGGCGGGAGCCAGGGATGCCGGCAACGGGGAGGCGGGCGCGAACTGCCGTCGGACCTCGTCGGTGATCTCCGGTGGCGCCACCTCGGACGCCGCCAGGTACGGTCCCGGCGTCGGTGTCGCCCCCGGTAGCAGCCGGGCCACGAACGCGCCGTCGGCGTCGAGGAGCATCGGTCGGTCACCCTCCAGCCGGTAGGAGGCGACCCGCTGCAGCCACTGCGGGTTCGGCTCGGCGTTGGTGCAGCCAGGGCCGCCCTCCGCTCCGGATGAGCCGAACATTCCGGCGACGAAGAGACCACCGGCATCGGCCCGCCAGGAACCGACCAGGATCCCGCAGCGGCCGAAGAGCTGGATCCGATCGGGTGCGAGGCGCAGGATGCCGTGCGGCTCCTCGGCGACCCCGGCCAGCGTCCAGTTGCCGAGCAACGCCACTGGATCCGCTGGTCCCGGGCTTCCGGTGCCCGGCGGCGGGGCGGGCGGCGGAGACTTTTCCGCCCCTCCCCCGCCAGCGCAGCCCGCCAGCAGGGCCCCGGCCGCGACCATCGTCAGGAGGAACCTTCGCCGGCCCATCTCGTTTCGCCGTCCTTCCGCTGTGCCGGCCATCCGCCGGTCCCAGTGCTTGGACGGGGCACGGTCACCCGTGGTTGCCGCACTCGGCACGGAATCCCGGCGTCGTCGACGACGCTGACCCGGTCCTCCCACGCCGGCCGTCGGCCACGGGAGCCCATGGGCGGCGCCGAGTTCCCCAAGGTGCGGGAGTCCGGCGAATACGACCTGGGCCTCGCCGGTCACGGCTTCTTCTGGCTCTCCCTGTCCACGGCGGAGACCCCAACGCTTTCCGAGCAGCCGCCGCACGTCGGGTAGCGGGCGCTTCGCGGCACATGCGGCTCAGTGGAGCGGGTTCGTGCACTTCGGCTCGCTGGCGACAAGGATCGCTCGTTAGTCTCGCCCGATGACGGCAGATCTACCCACGTTCGAGTTCGCCTTCCCTGGTCCACTGCGCGACAAGCTGGTCGCTGCAGTGCTCGATGGGACCAAGACCACCACGACCGGCCTGCTCCAGGACTACGAAATCGAAGGCGAGCCACTACCGGTCGTCGGTGCCCGGGCGGCGGTGATCGATTCTGCCGGTCGCCGGGTGGCCGTGATCGAACTGACCGAGGTGAGAGTCAGCCGGCTCGGCGACGTCGACCTTGACCACGCCCGAAACGAGGGCGAGGGGCACGACTCGGTCGCCGCCTGGCGGGCTGGCCACGAGGACTACTGGCACGGAACGGACTACCGAGGGTGGCTGGGCGATCCAGAATTCACCGTGGACGACGACACGCCAGCCGTGCTGGAGCGGTTCCGGCTCGTCGCGACGCTCTGACCGCGCCACGACCGCACGGCGACATCGCTGCTGGGAGCCCGCACACGGCACCCGCAGGCGCGACATCCGCAAACAGTTGCTTGCGCAAATGATGGTTTGCACTAGGGTGGGGCCATGGCTCCTGCACTCGTGGCCCCTGGTCCGGACCTGGATTTGGCCTTCGCCGCTCTCGGCGACCCCGTCCGTCGCGCCCTGGTGACTCGTCTCGCCGGAGGCGATGCCACGGTGGGAGAGCTTGCTGCACCGTTCGACCTGACCCCACAGGCGATCTCCCACCACGTCGGCGTCCTGCGGCGGTGCGGCCTGGTCGAGCAGCGACGCGAGGGCACCAGGCGCCCCTGCCGGCTCAGGGTCGATCAGCTTTCGCTGCTCGGCACGTGGATCGACGACCAGCGCCGCGCGTGGAACGATCGGCTCGACGCCCTCGAGCGGCATCTCACCGACGAGGGAGCGGCTCGTTGACCAGCGCCGAGCTCCACGGCGACGAACTGATCGCCCAGCGCCACCTCCAGGCGGAACCCGAACGTGTCTGGGCCGCCTTCACCTCGCCGGCAAGCATCGCGGCGTTCTGGGGAGGTTCGCACGCCACCGTGCCGCCTGAGTCGGTAAGCGTCGATCTGCGTCCCGGCGGAGAGTTCGCGCTTGACACCCGCGCGCCGGACGGCCGGACCTGCCGGCTGCGGTTCGTCTACGTGAGCGTCACCGCACCGCGCGAACTGGTGTTCGACGAATCCGTCACCGGCCTCCGTACGACCGTCACCGTCCAATCCGCCGGCGATGGCACGGACCTCACGGTCCGTCAGCGGCGACTTCCCCCTGAGCTCCGGACAGCGCAAGCAGTCGACGGGCTCGCCTCGATCCTCGACGCCCTCGCCGCACACCTGCAGCACCACGAGCCCACACAAGGACGGAGAACGTCGTGACGCAAACGACCCAGCGCGACCTCGTCGCAGAGTACTTCGACGGATTCCGGGCGAGCGACCACCCACGCATCCTCGCGACCCTTGCCGACGACATCGAGTGGGTCATCCACGGCCACCGGACCACCCGCGGCAAGGCAGAGTTCGACGGCGAGATCGAGAATCCGGCGTTCACCGGAAGCCCCGAGCTCGACGTTCAGCGTGTCTACGAGGACGGTCGAGTCGTCGTCGCCATAGGCGAGGGCCGCGGCGTCAGCGTCGACCATGGGCCGTTCCGCTTCGCCTTCAACGATCTTTTCACCTTCCGCGGCGGGCTCATCGCCCGCGTCGACTCCTACGTCGTCCCGCTGCCTTAACTGATCGTTCAGAATGGGTTGAGCTGCGGGTCTTGCGCTCGGCAATCTTCGTCGGCGAGGTGCCGCCCGCTCAAGACCCCAGTCGCGCCGCGTCCGGTCCCTCGCCCCAGATGTTCATGATCGTCCAGCGAGTCAGCCCGTAGACCAGCGTCCAGCCGATCGGCGTCAGGTAGGACACCACGATGACGAAGGCAGCGACGGTGCCAGCCTGTATCCGGTCCCGCAGACCCTGCTCTCCGTCGCCCTTCAGCGCACGCCGGCCCTGCCAGAAAAGAAACGCCGCGATGAGCGGGGCCAGCCAGGCCACCGCCATGGCAAGCAAGGTGAACCAGGCGGGCGGAAAGGCCAGCGAGCCACGCACCGACACCCCCTCAGGGAGCGGTCCGTACACCATGTCGTACACGCCGTTGCTGTTTCCGCCGTGCGGCCCGCCCAGCAGCGCGAAGAGGAAGAAGAAGACCGCGAGCCCGAAAGCCCACACCAGAGCCAGCTGCGCCCGCCACAGTCCCTTCGTCATCAGTCCAGCACCCAGCCCAGCAGCAGTCGGCCCGGCGGCAGCAGCGTGAAGACCAAGAAGGCCAACGTGAGCCCGGCCGCCCCGAACAGCGACCGCCGCAGCACGGCGGACATCTCCCGACGCCGCCTGGCCAACGAGGTGAACGACATCAGCAGCAAGAGGACCGCAGCCATCGGCCCCAGAATTGTGATGATCATGGCGGGAACCAGCAGCGCCAACATCGGCCCGCTGAACACGTCGCCGGGCGCCTGGCATCCGGTCGTCGAGCAGTGACCGATCCCCTCGAGGGTGAACGTCAGCAGGTACGGGACGACCACGCCCGCCAGATAGAGCGCCACCATCGACAGCTGCCCGACCACGAGCAACCGCGCCGCGACGAGACGGGACCCTGGCTGTGACACGCACGGAGCATACGGCCAGTGGATCTCCAGCACCAGCACGAGCGCCCGGGATCAGGCAGGAACTAGATTAGTACGGCACCCCGGGTTCGTTATGTAGATGACCGGCGATGAGTTCAGCCTGGCCTGGGCTGGTCGGCGTGTCTGCGGGCATGCAGACGGCCGCCGGTTGATCATGCACTGTTTGTGAGGACAAGTGAAGATCGTGCGGCGGCCGCTGGGCACAGCGTAGACGCCGAGGGATGGCTGGCGGAGTTCGACACCGGGTTCGCGTGGATCGCGGGCCGGTTCTCGCGGGTGGAGCCGCGGCGGCAGGCCAGGTTGTTCCTGCTCGGCCTGCTGTCGGATGTGGACACGCGGTCGTGTTGGCAGGTGGCTGAGCAGGCTGGGGACGCATCGCCGCATGCGATGCAGCGGCTGTTGGGCGAGGCGGTCTGGGACGCCGACACGGTGCGTGACGACGTGCGGGGCTACGTGATCGACGCGTTCGGCGACCCGGCCGGGGTGTTGATCCTTGATGACACCGGTGACCTGAAGAAGGGCGTGCACACCGTCGGGGTGCAGCGGCAGTACACCGGCACCGCGGGGAGAGTGGAGAACGCGCAGGTCGCGGTCTACCTCGCCTATGCCGCACCAGGCGGCTACACGCTGATCGACCGGGCGGTCTACCTGCCCAAGGCGTGGACCGACGACCCCGATCGGTGCGCCGCCGCCGGCATCCCGGCTGATATCGAGTTCGCCACCAAGCTCGTCCTGGCCCGGCGGATGCTCACCCGCGCCCTCGACGCGAACGTGCCTGCGGCATGGGCCACCGCGGATGAGGCCTACGGCGGTGATCGGCAGCTCCGCCGCGACCTGCAAGCCCGCGGGATCGGCTACGTCCTGGCCGTGGCGAAGAGCCACCGGGTCACCGCCCGCCCGGTCGACGGCCCGGTCCGCGCCGACCGGCTCGCCGCCGACCTGCCGAGCCGGGCGTGGAACCGGCTGTCCGCCGGAGCCGGGTCGAAAGGCGCCCGCGACTACGACTGGGCCTGGATCAGCATCACCCCGCCCGCCGACGAGACCCCGGGGCAGCACGCCCTGCTGATCCGCCGCCGGATCAGCGACGGCGAGCTGGCGTTCTACCGCTGCTGGTCACCCCAGCCAGTTCCGCTGCGCGTGCTGGTCAGGGTGGCCGGAACCCAATGGTCCATCGAGACCTGCTTCCAGACCGGCAAGACCATCGGCCTGGACGAACCCCAGGTACGCCGCTGGCACGCCTGGCACCGACACGTCACCCTCGTCATGCTCGCCCAGGCCATCCTGACCGTGATCGCCGCCCGCGAACACGACGACCGTCCCGCAGCCGACCAGACAGTGATCCCGTTGACCCTGCCCGAAATCCGCCACCTCTTCGCGAAGCTGATCACCAACACCGTCCACCCGATCAGCCACTGGCTGACCTGGTCACACTGGCGGCGCCAACACCAAGCACGCGCCCGGACCAGCCACTACCGCCGCCGCACCCAACCGATCCATCAACCAGCATCTACATAACGAACCCGGGCTGCCGTACTAGTACGGCAGCCGCCATTGGTTAGTTGACCAGGGCGTATTCGCGGCTGAGTCGGGTGCGTTGGTGGAACCAGCGTGAGCGGGCTTGGTGACGG
>NZ_JBIAHQ010000025.1:0-95413 GCF_042870725.1 Micromonospora sp. NPDC006431 | reverse complement strand
CGACGTAGCCGTCACCGCGACTCCAACCACATGGCCACGATCATGCCAGCAGTGCAGATGCCGACCCGACTTTGGGCCTCGTCGTCACCGCCGACCACCGCCGAAATCCTAATCTGCCGCGAGGCGCGCTCTCTGATCCCAATGCTGAGCGAACGGTGACCTGCTATCCGGATCTGCGGCGATCGGCTCGCCTTGCAGCCCAGTCAACGTTGGTCGGGTTCATGGCTCGGCGGCGGGGTGGCCGGACCGTGCAGCATCTGCTTGGCCCGTTCGGCGGTCTGCCGGGTGTCGTCGTCGAAGAGGACAAGACGCACGAGCTCAATGGCCGGCGGCGACGTCTGCAGCGCGGTCAACGCCTGGATGACGGCGTCCTGCTTCGGCCAGCGATACACGCCAGATGAGATCAGCGGGAATGCGACGGACTTCGCGCCGAGTTCGGCCGCAACGATGAGCGAGTTGTGATAGCAGCCGCGCAACGATGGCGAGCGGTCTTCGGTGGCGCTCCACACCGGCCCGACGGTGTGGATGACCCAGCGAGCCGGGAGGCGGCCGGCGGTTGTCGCCACGGCCTGCCCGACCGGCAGGCCTCGGCCGTATCGGCTGGCCCGCAAGGCACGGCAAGCGTCCAGAATCGCGGAGCCGCCCTTGCGGTGAATCGCGCCGTCTACCCCTCCACCCCCCAGCAGCGACGAGTTCGCCGCATTGACGATCGCATCCACCCGCTCGGCGGTGATATCATCCGTAACAAGCTCGATCTGCACGATCGACATCATGACCCACGTCCGTACTCATGCGCCGAGGGTGTGCGCCAGGTGCACGAAGCGCATCGCGCCGCAACCGACGACGATGCCATCGCAGGACCAAACTGCGCTGCTGTCCCCGCCGCGCGACCGCGATCGTGCAGGCCATCCTCGTCCTACACCGCGTCGAGAGCCGCTACTCAGGATGAAACCGGCTCAGTGACTGGAGACCCTTCAACGTCTGCCCGCCAAGCGCACCAGTACCTGTATGCCCAGCAGCACCAACGAGGCGACCAGTGCGATGACGCTGACCGCCCCCGCGAGTATGAGAAGCCCCATTTCGACGCCACTCAGCTCTGGTTGCAGTTGAAGGTTGCCCTCGCTGTCCGGCACGTGGTGATATCCGTCGTGCGCATTCACGTAGCGGCTGAGGAGCACCAAGGCGCTGGCGCTGACCACGATCACGATGGGTAGGACCCAGCGCATCACCCGCCACGGCCCCAACTGGTCCAACCCGTCCGTCGGCGGCGACGACACGTCTGGGCGCCGGGCGACCAGAGTTCGAGCGATCAGCCGGCCGTCTTTGGTGTGCCCGTCGATCCACACCCTCGTACCGTCGGAGAACCGCACAGCGCACTTGAGGTCCGAGCCCAGGCGGACCCATAGGGTGCCATCATTCGTTTTCACCCGGATCCCGGCCACCTGCTCCCAGGTCCAGCGCCGGTGTCCACCCGAGGTGTGGCGACCCAGGCCGCTCTCGTAGAGCTCGAAGGTCTCCTTGCGGCCGCCCCGTACCGCCCTGGTCAGCTGGGCCACGGCGATCGGAAGACCGCAGGCCATCGGCACCAAGCCGAGGAGCAACGGCCTGCCGGAACCGCTGGCCGGCGAGACGCTGATCAGGTACCCCAGGAGAAGCGCGCCACCGAGGCCGATCGCCAGTGCCAGGCCGCCGGTGCGCCAACGGCGTGAGACGGCCACCGGATGGGTGCTGACCAGTCGGCCGAGGCGGTCGCCGTCAACCAGTTCCATGCGTCGATCATAAAATACCGAGGTACCTGCCGTTAAGATGACATCTGATCCAGCTTGGCGAGATTGGCCCTTTTGTGTGGTTTAGACGTGTCTCAGGTGGTGAGTTTGAGGTAGCGCCCGTGGCGTGCGTGCTGACCGATCAAGAGCGGTTACGGTCGGTAGCTGGCTGCTGAGTCGAGCGGGCATCCTGAACTGCCGAGATGAGTGCGTGGCTGCTGTGGAACTTGGACGACGATCAGCAGCTGCGTCAACTTGCCGCTGCTTGCCGCCCTGTTTCTGGAATAGGTGGTCTGGCCTGCCGCGGTCGGCGGTAGCGGTCGTGGCGGTCGGACGTTGGGTCATTCGAGCCAGCGGTCGAACCATGCGCGGGTGCGGCGGAGTACGTCGAGTTGGTGGTTGCGTTCGCGGATCGAGTGGTTCTCTCGGGGATAGACGACGTACTGGTGCTCGACTCCGAACCTGCGTAGCGCGCGGTGGAAGAACTCCGCCTGTGATACCGGAACGTTGGTGTCGTTCTCGCCGTGCAGGATCAGCACTGGCGTGCGGACGTTGGAGGCGTACGAGATCGGGCTGATCCGGTCGTGGCGGTGTGGACCTGTTCCTTCCCAGCCGCTGCTGCCGCCGAGGGCAGCCTCGAACGGCCCCTGTTCTCCGGTTGCGGCGAGCATTCCCCAGTCGCTGATTCCGGCGCCCATCAAGGCGGCCTTGAACCGGTCGGTCTGCCCGACCGCCCATGCGGCCATGAAACCGCCGTGGCTCCAGCCGCCGATGCCCAGCCGGTCGGGGTCGGCGACGCCGTCGGCGATGAGCAGGTCGATGCCGGCGCAGATGTCGGTCCACTCGTCGAGGCCGACCGCGCCGGTGACGCGCACCGCGAAGTCGTGGCCGTGCCCTTGGCCGCCGCGTGGGTTCGGCAGGAACACGGCGTAGCCGGCGGTTGCCAGCCACTGGCCGGACGGGTCCCAGCCGAGCATGAGCCGGTCGGCGTGCCGGTGGTACGGGCCGCCGTGGACCAGTGTCACCAGTGGAAACGGCCCGTCCTTGGGAGACCGGCCGGCGGGCAGGATCAGCAGGCCGTCCAGCGTCAGCCCGTCAGATGCCTCGTACGACAGGCGTTCCTGTACACCCCATCGGATGTTGCGGAGTTCGGGCCTGAGATCGGTCAGCCTCGTCAGCGGCTCGCAAGTGGGGCCGGCGTGGACGTTTCCGGGCTCGTAGGACGTGCTGACGACCGCCGCGACGGCGTCACCGTGCCGGCTCGTGGTCAACGACGTCGCGAGGCCGTCGACCCGGGACACCTCGACGAGGGTGGGCCCGGCCGGATCGAGCCGGTGGATCGCGGTATCGAGCCCGTCGGCGACCAGCGCCAGCGGCGGACCGGTGTCGACCTGGACCAGGTTGCTCGGGCAGACGGTCGTGCCGGCGGTCAGGTTACGGTGTTCGCCCACCGGCCCGTTCACCGGCACGGCGACATCGAGAACCGCGTGTCCGCCCACCAGAGCGGGCGGGGTCTTCGCGACATATGCCAGGTGCCAGCCGTCGTCGGCGGGCCACCAGACGAGCGACGACGCGCCTGCCGCAGCCGGGCCGAGGTCCCGCGTCACGCCGCTGTCCGGATCGAGGAGGTGGAGACCGGGCTCCACAAGGCCCGGGTCCACGTCGGGGGTCGACCAGGTCAGTACCGCCAGGATTCCATCGTCGGGCCGCTGGACCACCTCGACGACATGGCGATCGCCGAACGCATCCGGTGTCCGCACCTCCCGGCTCCGCACGTCGAGCAGCCGCAGCCGGTCCGGGCGTACGCGTTCACCCCACACCCGAGCGTCGTCACGCTCCCTGCCCCGACGCTCATCCTCAGCGGACGGCTCATCCGCTGCGATCACCACGACCAGATCCGGATCGGCCAGCGGGAGGTGCCCGGACACCCCACCAGCCCAGCACGTGACCGCCCGCACGACACCGTCGACCAGCCCTACCCGGTGCAGTTGCTCCGTGCCACGCTCGGCCCGGTCGGAGAGAAAGTAGATCAACAGCGAATCCCCGGCCCACCGCGGCGCCGAAACGTACGCCTCACCCAAAGTCAATCGTCGCGGAGACCCGGCCCCGTCAACGGCGGCGACCCAGAGTTCGCTGACCGGGTGAACACCAGCCCGCCCGACCGGGGCGACCACGTAGGCGACCCACTTGCCGTCCGGCGACAGCGCCAACGCCTGCGGAACACGACCATCAACCACCAACTGGGCGGTGAGCTGTGCACGGGCCACCGACGCACAGTATCGATCAACTGCTACGGCGGCCAACCGCTGCCGCAACACGCCGCAGCAACGCTGCGGCGTCCTTGCAGGCCGTCCCAATCTCGACCAACAACGCCGCGTCCCTGTGCCCGGCGTTCGAGGAGCGGGGTTATCGGCGGCCGAGTGCGCACATCTGCCGCAGATCGCGCATCGTGGAGTGCGGCCGGGTGGCGACGTGCGGAGGTGCCGATGAGCGGGTGTCGGCTGGTCGAACGCTACCCGACCGTTGCGGTTAAGCCCTCGTCTCCGCGGCCGTCTGCGATGAGCGCTTCGATTCTCGCCGCTACCTCTGGTAGTCCGCCATCGCCGAGACGTCGGCCGGACCGCAGTTCGATGAGGTGGCGGACGACCGCCAGGTGCTCGGTGAGGTCTGCGGGGCCTGGGGGATAGGTGGCCTGTTGCATTTCCGAGACGGTGGCGGACACCGCAGTGACCACATGGCCGAGCTGGGTACTCGCCGTGTGGGAGAACTCCACCACGTCGATGCCGGCCTCACGCGCTGCATCAAGGGCACGTAGCAGACCGAGTTGAGCGTCGTACCACACCCCGAAGAGGGCAAGGTCCCAGACCGCAGCCGCCTCCGGCGTTTCTCCGACAAAGCGGGGCCTGCTCAGCAGCTCGAGGGTCGTCTTGTGTTGCTCGAACGCGTGCCGAGAGCCGCTATACAAGATCGTTGCGGCACCGGTGCCGATCATCTCGGGCGAGGCCTGAATCCCCGCGTCGATGTATTGCGCGCCCAGGGTGGTGACCCGCTGAGCGGCCAGCCGCGCTTCGCTGCCGGTACCCGTGTACATCCCGACAATCGTCTGCCCGGACAGGTCCATGTCGAGCTGGGTGAGGCACTGCTCTACCGCTGCGTAGTCCTTGAGGGTCAGGAAGACGAGGGCGCTGGATGACACCGCCTCCCGCACGGACCGCGCTGGTAACGCCCCCGCGGCCACCAGCTCGGTCGCACGACTTTCGGTACGGTTCCACACCGTAACGTCGTACCCGCCTCCCAGCAGCCGATGTACAAGGGCACTACCGATGGCGCCCGTGCCAATGACCGCGACCCTAGGTGCTGACTTCTTGCCATCGCACATGGCGCGATCCTCAAACATTAACCTTGCTTGAGGTCAAGCCGACGGCTCCATCACGACGCACTGTCATGCCGCAGTCCGTGCATGCTGATCGACCAAGAGCGGTCACGGCCCGTAGCTGGCCACCGGGTCGAGCGGGCAACCTGAACTGCCGATGAGCGGATGGGCTGGCAAGGGGTTGTGGTGCCCGTGGTTGGGGGGTCTGGGCAGTGACGGTCTGATTCGTGGTGAACAAGACGGCGAGATTCATCAGGACCGCTGCGCACGACTTCAGCGCACCGGCCCCTCGGCTTCGATTACTCCCGAAGCCTGCCGAATTGTGGTGCTGCAGGCTCCCCCTCGCCGGTCAAGTCTCCGTTACCAGCCGATTTTCCCAGGCCCAGGCGGCGATCTCGGTACGGTTTCGCAGCTGTAGCTTGTCCTGGATGTTAGCCACGTGGGCTTTCACCGTGCTCAGCGAGATGAACAGTTCGTGCGCGATCTCCTGGTTCGTGCGTCCCCGGGCGAGCCGCTTGATCAGCTCGATCTCCCGGTCAGTCAGCGGTGTCGCGGGTCGGCGCGGCGATCGAGGCGCGATCGGCCCGAACTGCTTCAGCAGCCGCATCGTGATCGATGGAGAGATCATCGCGTCACCGGCATGCGCCGCCCGCACCGCTTCGGCTAGCAGGGCCGGCCCCGAATCCTTGAGGATGAACCCGACCGCCCCCGCCCGGAGCGCGCTGTGCACGTACTCGTCCGGGTCGAAGGTCGTGATGATCACGACTCGCAGTGGGTCGCGTACGGCGGCACCGGCGAGTGCGCGGGTCACGTCGAGGCCATCCAACCGCGGCATCTGGATGTCCACCAGGCAGACGTCCGGGCGGAGTTCCCGGGCGAGGCTGATCGCCTCCGGGCCGTCGACGGCCTCTCCGACCACCGTGATGTCGGGCTGGCTCTCCAGCAGCAGCCGAAGACCTCGGCGGACGATCGCCTGGTCTTCGGCGACGAGCACGCGGATGGTCATGACGCTCCCGGTGTGGGGATGGTGGCCTCGACTGTCCATCCGGTGGGTGTGCCCGGACCGGCGCTCAGCTCGCCGGCGAGGGCGGCGGCTCGCTCGCGCATTCCGACCAGACCGTGGCCGTCGGGGCGGGTAGTGTGGCCGGACTGTCCGTCGTCGGCGATGCGCAGCCGGATGGTCCGCGCGTCGTGGGCCAGCGTCACGGTGACGGTACGTGCGTCGCGGGCGTGTTGGGCCACATTGGTCAGCGCCTCCTGCACGATCCGGTAGATGCCGATGGTGGTCTCCGGTGGCCAGTCGGTCGGCATGGGGCCGTCGGGCAGGTCGAGCCGCGCGCGGGTGCCGGTATCGTCGAAGCGGTCCATCAGCTCGGCCAGCGAATCCGGCACTGACGCGACCGCCGGCTCGTCGTCCCGCAGCAGCCGCACCACCTGCCGCAGGGAGGCGAGCGCCTGAGCACCAGCCGTCTCGATCTCGGTCAGGGTCGCCCGGATCGTGGAAGGATCGGCATCGGTGGCGAGCTGCGCGACCTGGGCCTGGATGATCAGGCCGGTCAAGTGGTGGGCTGCGACGTCGTGCAGGTCACGGGCTAGGACCAGTCGCTCGGTGCGCCGTACCCCGTCGACCATCGCCCGCCGCCGCGCGTCGCCGAGCCGCCGCCACAGGCCCACCGTGACCGCGACCACCCAGCCGGTCACCATGATCTGCGTGGCCGTTCGCGCGTTCGGGATGTCTTGGGCCAGGTAGGTCGCGTACCGCTCGATGGTGCCGGCGGCGACCACCAAGGAGCCGGCGGCGACCGCGACGGCACCGGCCGCACCGGGCAGGAACCGCACTGCGGAGGCGACCACCACCAGTAGCGCCAGGCAGGCGATCGGGGCGGGTTGACCCTGCTGGTCGGTCTGCCAATCGATCAGCTCGGCGGCCGCGCACAAGACGATCGCCGCGGCCGCCGCCCGAGCGGGGAACCGTCGTCGCAGCAGCGCCGCCCCGCACACCGCTGCCGTGATCAGCACCAGCGCCGCGCCCACCGGCCATGCCGGGCGGCGGCTCAGCACCACCGCCACCTCAAGGGCGAGACCGGCGGCGAGCAGCACTCCGAACGCGGCCTCGACCAGCGTGCCCGGCATGCCGGCCCGGCGCAGGCCGGTGCGCCTTCCGGCGAGAATCATGATGCCTCTCATGTCGATCCGGAGCAGCGCCTGGTCATCGCGGGCGCCTCAGCGGCGGCCGCTGCCACCACGTCACCCAACGCCACAGCCACTCGACCGGCCCCTGGTGGCACCGGCGCAGCCAGACTACCGACCACATCCACTGCATCAGGAGGACCGCCGCGGCGACCGCGACCACCCCGCCGACCGGCCAGCGGTCCGAGCCGCCGACCACGCCGAAGATCCCCAGCACCAGCACCGTCGCGGTGAGATAGTTCGTCAGCGCCATCCGTCCCAGCGGCCGGAATACGGCGGTCAACGGCCCGGCCAGCCGCGTCCTGAGCAGCAGCAACATCCCGCACACGTAGGCACCGGCGGTCAGCAACCCGGCCGCCGGATAGGCGATCCTGAACGCAGTGCTGTTCGGGTCGGACCCGGCGCGCAACTGGATCACCGTCGTGGGCACGGCGGCAAGGGCAAAGATCAACCCCAACAACGCAGTGGTTCGTGGACCGGAGCCGATCCTTCTGACCACCCCGTACCGGGTCAGTGCCGAACCGAGCAGGAACAGACCGGGGATCGCCGAGTACCAGCCGCCGAGCAGGGTCACCGACAGCACGATGAGCACCCCGGCGGCGATCGCCACCACGCGACGCGGCAGCCACGTGGAGGGCAGCAGGACCAGCAGGCCGAGCGTCGCGTACACGGTGAGGATGTCGCCCTTCCACAGCACCAGGAAGTGGAAAAGGCCCACGGCCAGCAGCGCCAGCAGCCGGCGCAGCAGCACCACTCGCGGTTGCCGGGCCCGCGCCTGCGCCGACTCCAGCAACAGCGAGAAGCCGACGCCGAACAGCAACGAGAAGATCGGAAAGAATCGCTGGTCGACCAGCAGATGCAGCACCATCGCCGCGGTCGTCTCCGGTACGTGCTCGGTGCCGAGTTCGCCGCCGCCGTGGGCGATCGGCTTCACGTTCGCCAGCAGGATCCCGCACAGGGCGAAGCCCCGAAGCACATCGAGCGCGACGACGCGCTTCCGCGCCTGGGGCGCGGCGGGCCGGGGCCGGCCGCCGTCGATGGTGTCGACGTCTCTCAAACCGTTCCATGACATGCCCAAAGCCTGGCCGAGCGACCGTCCCGGCCCCCTCGGCCACAAGTTCACGCCGGCGCCCGAGCCGTCGTACTTTCGGCCATTCCCACCCGCCGCCGCACAAGATCGGAATGTCACAACTCGGCTGCGCGGATCTGCCGCCGACCGAGCACCACGCCGAGTGACGGAACTGCGTCGGCCCGCTCCGCTTGTGCGGATCCATACCGATGATGGCTTGTCCCACGCTTGTCCTCCTCGATCAGACCGAGGCTGAATCCGGCGAGGAGGGCAGCGCTACTTTGCGCTGGGCAGACCCCACTTGAACCTCTTCCCGCCACGGTGACCGGCAGGACGCATGCCAGATGAGAGCCACACCAAACCGGGGTGGGCAGCCGCCGAACGAGCGACCCCGCCGGTCACGCCGACCAAGCCTGGCCGGGCTGCGGTTGTAACACCAGTAGATAAGTAGCCGCCGAGCGGGCGTCACGCTAGGCGGCAGAGGAGCGGCAGAGCACGACGCCCGGTCGTGCCGATGAGAGTGTGGCTATCCGTTCAGCCCGGACCCGCAGCGTCGCTTCCGGGGCATCGCGTTGCCCAGCCAGTCAGGTATGACCGTGGTATACGTCGGCGCTTGGGAGGTGTACGAGTCCCGGGGTTGGGTAGCCCACGAACCCGTGTGTGCCTCAGAGGGAGTGGCAATGGGTGGCGAGCGGATTCCGGGTTCCTTCACGGAGCAGACGGCGCAGGTCGGCGACGTCACGATCAACTATGTTCGGGGCGGTCGGGGCAGCACACTGGTCCTGCTGCATGGCTATCCCCAGACGTGGTACATGTGGCGCAAGGTTCTGCCGGAGCTTGCCAAGCACTACACGGTCATCGCGCCTGACCTTCGGGGAGCCGGCGGCAGCGACGCCCCGGCAGGAGGCTACGACAAGAAGACCCTCGCCGGCGACGTGTACGGCCTGCTCACCCAACTCGGCCTTGACGGCGACGTCAGCATCGTCGGACACGACATCGGGACCATGGTCGCGTACGCGTATGCCGCCGCACACCGCGATCACGTGCGCAAGCTCGTGCTCACGGAAGCGCCTATCCCTGACCAGAGCCTGTACCAGGTCCCGTCACTGACGCCGAAGGGACCGGGTTTCTGGAACTTCGGCTTCTTCAGCCTCCCAAACGGCCTGCCGGAACAGATCGTGGACGGACGCGAGGCCCTGTGGGTGGATCGGTTCACCGATTCGATCAAAGTCCAGAAGACCGGCGTCGGCGACGACGATGTCCGCGAGTACGCCCGGTACCTGCAAGACGACGCTCACCTGCGCGCCAGCTTCGCCTACTTCCGAGCACTGCCCCAAGATGTCGCCGACAACGCTGAGTACGGCAAGACGAAGCTGACCATGCCGGTTCTCGCACTCGGCGCCCGAGCCAGCCTCGGGGAGGCGGTACCTACCCAGGTCGCGCAGTACGCCACGACGGTAACTGGCGGCGTCATCGAGGACTCCGGCCACTGGATCTTCGAGGAACAGCCGGCCGAACTCACCGCGCAGCTCATGCAATTTCTCCAACAGACGTGAGCCGAACCTGGCCCCGCGGACAAGAGGCGCGTGGCGCATCCGCTTCTGCCGCCGTCCGTGCGTGCTGACCGATCAAGAGCGGTCACGGTCGGTAGCTGGCTGTACTTCACCCGGTGGGCCGCCGACGGCACCACAGAGACCATTCACAACCTGCTCCGTGGCAAGGTCAGGACGCCCGCGCGACCTTGCCGTTGACCGTGACGCCGACTATGAATGTAGCGCCCTGGCAGTCCGACGACTCAGCCGACGCCGACGGTCTGTCGCTCGGGCTCGATCAGGGCCACGACGCGTTCCTGTCCTCGGGGGTAGGGCTGATCCGTGTACTTGGTGACCAGACGGTCGATGATTTCCCACGCTGGCTCGCCCTCGATCCATTCGAGGACTCGTCCACGGACGACAACCGGCGTGAACGGGTTGTCGGCGGGTGCGATGGACAGCGCCATGCGAGGGTCGCGGCGCAGGTTGCGGGCCTTGCGCGTTCCTGGGCCGGTGAAGAAGACGACCCGATCGCCGTGGGTGCCGACGTAGACGGGGGTGGTGTGCGGCGAGCCGTCCGGGAGGATGGTGGCGAGGTGGGCGATCGAGGCGCCGTCGAGGATGCGGCGCACGGCGGGGTCAAGCATGGGAGTGCTCCTTTTCAGCGGGGGTTGTCGGCGCGCCACGCGACGTAGTCGGCGACCGCCGTGGCGCTGTCGAATGCCGGTGTGAAGCCGGTGTCTTGGGTGAGCCGGGTGATGTCGAGGTAGGGCTCGGCGCCGGGGCCGTTCTGCCGTCCGGGTAGGAGGGTGAGCTGCAAGCCGGGGGTGATCGCCTGCAGGGCGTCCGCGAGATCGCGGTTGGTGAACATCCGGCCGCTGGAGACGTTGTAAGTGTTGTGCTGCAGGGTTTCTGCGGTTGTCAGCAGGGCGATCGCACGCCCGGCGTCGGGTGCGTAGCAGCAGTCGCCGCCGTCGTCGGCGTGCAGGGGCCGCGGCTGCTCACCGCGGAGTACCGCGCTGATGTACGGCGGGATGCGGTTGAACGGTGACTCCGGGTCCATCAGAGGTCCCCAGATGCTCCCGATCCGCAGTACGACCGGCTGCACGTCGGTGCCCTGGAGACTGTGCGTGGTGAGGGGCTCGACGGCCTTCTTGAAGGCGATGATCAGGTGCGGCAGGTCCGCGGTGGGCAGCGCGAGGTCCTCGTGCCAGGGGATCTCGGTCCGGCCGATGTACACGCCGAGGCTGCTGGCGACGGCGAACCTGCGCACACCCCAGGTGCGAGCGGCGTCCAGCGCGTTGAGCAGGCCGCTGGTGTCCGTGCGGAAGAATTCGACCGGATCGGCGCCAGGGATGCTGCCGGCGAGGTGGACGATGTCGCTGATCTCGTAGCGATCGCCGAGGGCCAGGAACGCTTCCCGATCGGTGACGTCCAGGCGTTCCACGCTGACCTTGCCGGCGAGGAACGACGGGACGTCGGTCCGGCGGTGGGAGGTGACGACGACGTCGTGTCCGAGGTTGACGAGCGCGCGGGCGGTATGGGCGCCGATCATGCCGAGCCCGCCGGTGACGAGGATCATCGGACCACCTCGTAGTGCAGGTGCGTCACGCCGGACGCCGGGATGACTTCCAGCAGACGCAGCTGCACGTGTTCCGGGAGCTCCTGGAAGAAGCTGTGACCGCCGCTGAGCAGGATGGGCACCTGGTGCAGGATGAGCTCGTCGACGAGTCCCGTCCTGAGCGCCTCGGTGACCAGACCGCCACCCATCAGGGCGACGTCCTTGTCGCCGGCGACCTCGCGGGCCGCGGCGATGGCGTCCCCGACGCCGGTGGTGACGAGAGTCTGCCGCTCGCTGATCTCGGGCGCGGGCCGGTGGCTGACCACGAACAGTGGCGCCGTCGGGTGCGGGCTACCGCCTCCCCAGTGGCTGGAGTGCTCGTACGTGGTGCGCCCGGCCACCGCGGCTCCCACTCGGGCCGCGATGGCGTCGAAGAACCGGGCACTGGGCTCGTCGAGCTTGAACCCATCGAACAACCTGCTCGGCGTGTCCCCGTCGAAGTACCAGTCGAAGAGCATAGGCGCGTCCCCCAGACCGCGTCCGAACTCCTCTGCACCGTCGGGGGTGCGACCGCTGATATAGCCGTTGACGGAGACCGCGTGAGCGCTGAACACCTTGCTCATGTCTCTCCTTCGCTGTTTCTCAGATGGCTTGCGGGAAGTCGAAGAACCGGTGCGGGTCGTAGGCGTTCTTGACCGCCACCAGCCGGCAGTAGTTGCCCGCGTGGTACGCCGCGGCCCAGTCGTCGAGGGCGGGGTCGGGGAAGTTGGGGTAGACACGCCCCGACCCGTCGGCGTGGGCGGTCGCCCAGGAACGATCGACCCACGGGTCGGCCGGGTCGCCGATGTGTTCGAGCAGAAAGCGCTCGCCGCGGTGGGCGAACGCGGTGGCGTCCTCGGCGACCCTGTTGTAGGCCCCGCCCATCGCGGTGAACGTGAGCTGCCGCCGGCCCTCGGTCCTCGCGGCGCCGAACTGGCTCAGGAGCGACGCGAGCGTGCGGTCGGACAACCCGTGAGAAAAGAACTCCGACCGCGTCCTCTGGGCTCGTTCGGGCGGATCCAGGTCGGCGAAGGTCTGTTTCAGGCGGTGGTAGGGCAGGCCGGCACGCAGCTCGAACGCCCGATCAATGAGCTCCCGCAGCAGCTCCCGAGTCGGTCCTTCCCCGAGGGTGGAGGCGCCGAACAGGGTGGCCCGGACCGGTGCGCCGGGCTCGGACTCGAGGGTGAGATTGACGGTAAGTTCGTCCGGGGCGTCCGGCGCCCAGGCCTGCCAGGCGGCGACAAGGTCCTCGAGCGCGACGCCCGACCAGCGCGCCTCGATGCGGGTAGTCAGCGGCTCCGGGACCGTGTCGAACCGCAGTGACGTGACCACACCGAACTGGCCGCCGCCCGCACCGCGCAGGGCCCAGAACAAGTCCGGTAGCCGGTCTTGGTCGCAGTCCACGACGGTGCCGTCGACGAGTACAACCTGCGCGCCGACGAGACGATCGCAGGTCAGGCCGTGCTTGCGACCGAGCAGGCCGATCCCGCCGCCAAGGGTGAGGCCGGCGATGCCGACGGTGGGACCGCACCCGGCGGGCAGGGTCGAGCCGTGAGCGTGCAGCGCCGCGTATACCTGGCGCAAGCGGGCACCGGCTCCGATCCTGGCGACCCCGTCGTCCGCCACGGAGACGCCGTCGAGGCCAGACAGGTCGAGCAGGACCCCGTCCGTCGACGATCGACCCGCGAAGCAGTGCCCCCCGCCACGAGGGGCGAGGCGCTCCCCGGTGGCGGTGGCGTAGGCCAGGGCGCTGACGACGTCCGAAACCGAGCGGCACAGCACCACGAGCCGGGGACGGACGTCCCGGAAGGCGGGGTTGACCGGGCGGCGGATCGCGTCGTAACCCGACGAATCAGGTGTGAACATCTCGCCGTCCAGCGCAAGGGCAGGCACGCGTTCGACGCTATGCGCGGTGTGACGACGAGTCTTGAACGAAACGCGCAGGCTCAGACCCGCAGTGGCGGCCTGCTACGGGTGGCGAGGAAGGGTGTGTAGGAGGCGGAGTGCTCATGGCCGCAGGCGCAGCGATCGATGGCGCCCCCGAGGAGCCGCCTCGGAGTGAGGCCGGTCAGGCGCAGGCACTCACGGCTGAGGTGTGCCTGGTCGGCGTAACCCACGTCGACCGCCAACCCCGCCACGCCGTCCGCGCCACGCCGGCCCGAGGACCTCGCGCCGGCCTGAGCCAGCGCGAGAAACCCCTGAAACCGCAACGTCCGCTGCAGGACCTTGGGACTCACCCCCACCGCCTGCAGGCAGCGGCGGCGCAGCTGGCTGGCGGAGAGCGCCAGGTGGGTCGCCAGGGCGTCGATGTTGACCGGGTGCCACGGCATCAGCGCCCGCACGGCTTCGGACACCAGCGGATCCACGTGCGTCGCGCCTCGGAACTCCTGCAAGAGGTGGGCCTGCAGGCCCGTGAGCGCCCGCTCGGGCGTTCCGGCTCCGGTCATCGCCTCCACGAGGCGGTCTGCCGAACGTCCCCACAGCTCCGCCAGGCTCAGGCGCTGGTCTACCAGGTCGTCGAGCACCGCCGGCATGGGCGGCGCGGTCCCCGGCTGAAACCGCACGCCCACGATGGTGGTATGCGGCGGGATGACCTCGATCTCCGGACCGGTCAGCGGACCGACCAGCTGGGGACGGCCGCCGATCGGAAAGTGGATCTCGACCCCGCCCGTGGGTAGGTGTCGTTGCACATACGCCGCCGCACCGGTGCGCTGGATCCAGACCGTCCGCACCACGCCCGCCAACCCCGGCAACGGCGGACGCTCAATATAAGAGTCCATCGCGGCCATCCTGGCACTGAAGCGAGCGCCCTGTCGACGGAGCTTCGCGACCATTGCCTAAGGAGGGAGTTACGAACCGCGTACTGAAATCGCCTGGTTGCACTCGGAGCAGCATGACCGAGTGCCTCACCGTTCGTCGCGGCGGCAACGTAGACCACCCCCGCCCTCGCCGCCGCAGTACCCGACCGGCAGCGGAAGCAGGCGCGCTACCAGCCGACCGGCAGCTCCACCCCGCCGTCGAGGATGATCCGCGACCACACAGAGCCCGACGGTATCCGCCCGCTACCGGCCTCAACCGCGGCCAGCATGATCATCCTGGTGGCCGACCGGGGTGCTCCCACATCGCGTCCACACGCCGGCAAACCAGCGTCACCCGGTCGAGGGCCGGGGGCATTCGGGCACCAGTGGTGGGTGTAGAGCCCGACAGGGTGGGTAGCGCGACGGCATGCGCATGCTCACCAGCGGCCTGATCGCCGGCGCCGCCGGAACGGCAGCCCTCGACCTGGTCACCTACCTCGACATAGCCGTGCGCAGGCGACCGCCGAGCAGCACCCCCGAGCAGAGCGTGCGGCGCCTGGCCAGCCTGGCCGGCGTCAAGCCCGGCGACGACCCACCGACGAAACACCGGATCACGGGCCTCGGTGCGTTGCTCGGCTACAGCGCCGGCCTGGGCGCCGCCGCCTGCTACGCGCGGCTGAACCGCCACCGGCTGCCCCGCCCGGCTGCGGCGCTGGTCCTCACCGCCCTGGCAATGGCAGGCTCGAACACCCCCATGACCATGCTCGGGATTACCGACCCCCGCCGGTGGAGCGCCACCGACTGGGCCTCCGACCTGATTCCGCACCTGGCAGACGGTGCCGTCGCCGTCGCCACCTACCGCGGGCTCTGCCACCGCGACCGAGGCAGGCGCCGATGAGCCCACCAGGCACACCCCCGATCGAAGCCGTCGCATTCGATGTCAACGAGACCCTGTTCGCCCTCGACCGGCTGCGGCCGGCGTTCACCGACGCCGGTCTCGACCCACAGCAGGTACCGGTGTGGTTCGCGCGTCTGCTCCGCGACGGATTCGCGCTGACCGCGCTCGGCGGCTACCGACCCTTCGCCGAGGTCGCCGCCGAAACCCTCCGCGGCCTCGACCCCACCGTCGACGACGATGCGGTCGCCATCGTCACCACGGCGATGCGGCACCTCGATCCGCACCCCGACGTCCAACCGGCGCTGCGCACCCTACATGACGCCGGCGTGCCGCTCGCCACCTTGACCAACGGCAGCGTCGACGTGGCGCAGGCGCTGCTGCAGCGCGCCGGCCTCAGCGGCTACCTCACCCGCATCCTGTCGGTCGACGCCGTGCGTCGCTGGAAACCCGCCCCCGAACCGTACCGATACGCCGCCACCGAACTCGCCGTCACACCCGCAGCGCTGGTCCTCGTCGCCGCCCACCCCTGGGACTGCGCCGGCGCGGCCGCCGCCGGGCTACGCCCCGCCTGGGTCAACCGCCCCGGCGACCACTGGCCTCAGTTCTTCCCAACCCCCGAATTCTCCGCCCCCGACCTGACCACCCTCGCCGAGACGCTGCTCGCCACCCGCCGGCACTGAACCATCCAGGAACGCACCGGCAGCCGCGATGGCCTTCCCCCACAGCGCGGCAGGCACCAGCGCCCAAAACAGGCCTGGACCGTCGTCCCGGACAGCACCGCCGGAGGCGAGGAGAACAAGCCGAGCCGAGCGCGGGTTCACACTGGTGGGGTGAAAGCTGAGCTTCGCTCCGTTCCGGATTGCCCGCACCTCGCCCAGGTACGGCAGACGCTGCACGCGGCGCTGGCCGACCTCGGCCCGCCCGTGGTGGTCACCGAAGTCGTCGGGGAATACCCGTCCCCGACAATCCTGATCAACGACGTGGACGTGATGGGCCGCACCGGCGACGGACCGGCCGCGTGCCGGCTGGATCTACCCACCGCCGAACGGATACGCGCCGCGCTGCGCCAAGCGATCGCCGCCGAGCATATCGGCTGGAACACAGCTCTGGACCTGGGGAAGGGTGGCCTTCCGCCGTGGTCTACGACGGATGCGTCAGGAGTGGCCAGATCGCTCGCAGCGTAAGGATGATGCCGACGGCCACGACCAGGCCGCCCGCAGGCGAGATCGACGGGTCATCACGAAGGCACCGGCAGGGCCGGTCTCAAGCTGCGTCAGACCCCACCCGCCGGGCGGCACCGATCCATCCTCACAGCGCTCAAGCGATCCGTGGTCCTTGTGGGTCAAGGAAGCGACGGGCCGGTGAGCGTGGCCGCCTTCATCGCTTCCCAGAGGACCGAGCACGACGTGCCGCACGCGCGTGCCTGCCGAGCGCTGGAAGTGTCCGAGTCGTGGTTCTGCAAGTGGCGTGACCGCCGCCGACACCCCGCCAGGACCGCAGGACCACGCTGGCGGCCGCGGTCAGGCGCGTCTTCGACGACTCGGGCGTGGTGCAGTTTCACTCTCATGCCGCGATCAGCGCGCTACGGAACGTCATGACGAGTTCCGCCCAGCTCCCGGACATGTCGAGATGAGTGCATCCGCTCATGCCGAGATGCGGCTGCTTGCCCGTTTTCCGCTGCGCGGCTACCTATGATCGTGGTGCGCTACCGGCGAGTCCTTCCCGCGGCCGTACCGGCCGCGGGAGCGGGCGCGCTCCGCCGCCGGGGCCGCTGCTTGCGGCGACCGGCAGCGTTTGAACACGTTGCGGGGTCCGGAGTAGGACGACGTGAGCGCTGTATCCGGGGCCGAGGCTGATGGCCTGGTTGGTGGGTGGGGCGCCGACGAGACTGCTCTCCATCGTGGATATCGCAGGAGCGAAGTCGGGCCCGCCCAGGTCTGCGGCGTCTGTTGCGTCACCGTCGCCCATGATGACTCCTTGTCTCGTCGACTCGGCGGGTGTGAGACGCCTGATGAACCGTGCCGGCCATCGAGGTCCCTGCTCGCACTATATCTTGTCATCCACTATATTCGGTGGATGAGTTCTAGGGTGATGACGGAACAGGCATTCTTCATCCTCACCGCGCTGGTCGACGCTCCACGCCACGGCTACGGGATCGTCGCGGACGTGGCAGAGCTGTCGCGAGGGCGGGTGCAGCTGAAGATCGGCTCCCTGTACGGGGCTTTGGACCGGCTCGTCGGCGACGGCTTGGTCGAGCTGGACCGCGAGGAGGCATGGCAAGGGCGGTTACGCCGGTACTACCGATTGACCGAGCGGGGCCGCGACGCCCTCACCGCGGAGGCGCAACGACTGGCCGCGAACGCGCGTCTCGCCTCGACCCGGCTACGTGGCCAGCAAAACCCGATCACGGGGCCGGCGCCGTCATGAGCCGACTCGAAGAGCGCTACCGCCTCGTGCTGCGGCTGCTGCCCGCCGCCTATCGGCAGCAATGGGAAGACGACATGGTCGCCGCCTTCCTGGACAGCATGGACACCGACGACCCGGAAACCGCCGCGTACGCCGCAGACTACGGCCGGCCGAGCCTGGCGGAGGTCGCCAGCATCGTGTCCCTGGCTGTCCGGTTGCGTCTCGGGGGCCCCGACGCGCCAGCCCGTTCCTACGCCTGGGGACAAGCCGTGCGACTGGCGACCCTGATGGCGATGCTGACTCACGCCGTCATGGTCACCGCCAGCGTCGCCGTCACACTGTGGCTGTCCGGGAAGATCGCCTGGTTGCCGGCACCCGCACCCGCCTGGACGCTCACGCCGTCGGGGAGTATCTGGCACACCGCGTGGAACCTGGCCGGCTACGCCTGGCTGCCGGCCTACATCGCGCTCGTCCTCGGACACCGCCGCGTGGCCCAGGCCGTCGGCCTGCTCGCCATCGTGCCTCCCGCCGTCACCACCGCCGTGGAGCAGGCCGCCAGTGACGTACCGCTATCCGTGACGCCCTGGGCGCTGCGGCTCACCGACGTCGTCCTGGTACTCGCCATGGCGGCCTTTCACCACGGCGCCCCACCGGTGCCGCGCCGCCCCTGGCTCCTCGCGATACCGATCGGCATCCTGCTCGTTCCCCTGCCGCTGTTCGCCATCCAGGCCACCAGCCAGGCACTAAGGCTGCTGGACTGGCCTGGCCTGTCCTGCGCCATGGTCGCCGCCGCCATCGCGGTTCACCTGGCCGGGCGGGCACCCAGGCAGCCAGCTCGCACGCTGCCGTGGTCACTGGCGCTCACCCTGCTCGCCGCGGCCACTCTCGCCCTACGAATCGTCACCCTGCCTGACTACATCGACCAGGCACAACGCACCACACTCGTCACAATCGCAGCAACGGAAGTCATCGCCGTCCTGACGATGGCCCTACCGCTCGCCCGACGAGTCATCCGAGCACTGCGCCGACTTCCACCGATCCCCGCCGACGCCCTATGGCCCACCACACCGACCGAGTAGGACTCATCCCCATCGCGGCGCACCGACCCGCACCGATCCGTCCAACCCCACACCGGAACGCACTGTCATGCCGCCGTCCGTGCGTGCTGACCGATCAACGGCGGTCACGGTCGGTAGCTGGCTGCTGAGTCGAGCGGGCATCCTGAACTGCCGATGACAGTGCACCACTTAGACGTGTTGAATCCTCGGTAGCTAACAAAAGGCTTGACGGATCCTGTTCGAAGCGGCACGCTGCGGCAACCGAGGCACGATTCTAGCGAGAGGGCACCTATGTCCGCCGATCCAGGGCCGCACATTGTCTTCTCGGTCGAGCCTGACGAGGCGCGATGGCGGGGCTATGTTCTCAAGCTAGGCACCAGCCGCCATGAGTTCTCGGAGCCCGACAGCCCCTCTTTTGGCTTCGGCAGCCTGTACCGAGGACCTGGTGCCATGTTGGACCGGTGGGTGACCCTTCTAGAAGGGTTGTCACCGGCCGGTGGCGCAGTGATGCTTCCATACAACTTCTCCGACCAGTGCACCGGTTGGCTTCGGGCCTCCTCGCCGGACGGTGTCGTCGTCGAGGTACAAGCGGGGTGGAGTCTCCTCGGCCAGTACTGCTTCGACCCGTCGGACTTCGCCTCCGTTGGCGCATCCCTCAGCGACTTTACGCCAATACCCAATGCGCGCATCCAAGGTCGAATATCGGATGTCCTCAACGCGCTCAAGGCATGCCGTGGCACGTACATAAACTCGATTTCGCTCAGGACTAGGACGGACCTTTCGGCGAGCCACTATGGGGCCGGCAGGCACGGTTTGGATGAACACCCACCGGCCAAGGTCAGCCACCCTGGTCTGCCGCGATGAGCGCGTAGCCGATGAGCGGACTCCTTTATGTGCGGAATCGGGGTGGGCGCTGCTGTCCAGCCGGCCGTCCCTGATGCCGCTACCAGATGATGATGCCGCCGTGTATCGCCTTGGCGCGCTCCACAGCGTGCCGCACGTTGGTCAGGTAATGGAGAATGCGATCCGCGTCGTGCCCAGTCGCGGCGGATAGTTGCTCGACGTTCTCTGCCAGGAGTACGCACTCCTGCTCGAAGGCGTCGAGCTGGCCGGGCGGGACCTGGAGATTCCCACGGTTCTCGACCGTGATGTCAGCGAGTTGCGGCAGGAACGTCGCGCCGAGACGCCGTGCGGCTGCGGAGCCCCACAGCTCATAACGAAAGCTTTCAGCTCCTACTCCAGTGCTGGTGCCCGGCGGATCCACGACAACGTCCCGACCGGCGTAGGCGTCGTCGTCCGGTATCCACACTGAGATATCGAGGCTGATCCCCGTACTCCCGCCATGTCTCGAATCACGGCTACTGTAAGCGATGACCAGATGCACTGATCTGCCGCCGTCCGTGCCTGCTGACCGATCAAGAGCGGTCACGGTCGGTAGCTGGCTGCTGAGTCGAGCCGGCATCCTGAACTGCCGATGTGTGTGCACCTGGCTGAGATAGGTCCCGGGGTCTCGGAGTGATCCAAGAATTAGTACAATCCGACCGATGACTTCGGTGTATGCGCCAGGCCATTCCCAGCACAGCCACCCAGCCTCTGGAGCCCCCCTTGGCCGGCGCCACCGCCGCACGTGATGCACTTTGGTCCGCCACTCACGCGGAGCGCGCCGCCCTCGCCGACGACCTCGCCGAGCTCGACGACACCCAATGGGCGCAGCCCTCACTGTGTGGGAACTGGACCGTTGAAGAGGTCGTCGCCCACCTGACCGCAGCGGCGAGCACCGGTACAGTGCGCTGGCTGACCAGCATCCTGGGCGCACGCTTCGACTCCGATCTGCACAACCAGCGCCGGCTGGTCGAGCACCGCGGCGCGACGCCAGCCGAAACCCTCGAACGATTCCGTCGCGTTATCACCAGCACCACGGCAGCGACCGGGCATACCGCCGCATGGCTGGGCGAGGTCATCGTGCACGGACAGGACATCCGCCGGCCCCTCGGACTGCCTCACACACCCTCCGTGCAAGCCGTCACCGAGGTCGCCCGCTTCTACGCCAGCCGGGACTTCACCGTCGCCAGCCGCAGCACCGCCAAGGGGCTACGCCTGGAAGCGACCGATGGACCCTTCGCGACCGGCGCGGGTCCGCTTGTCAGCGGTACAACGCTCGCGCTCACGATGGCCATGGCAGGCCGCCACGTCTACTGCGACGATCTGACCGGTCCCGGTGTGCCCATCCTGCGCGCACGCTGCTCGCCCTAATCCTGATCAAGGGGCAGCAAGAGAAGCGAACGAAATCTCCTCTGCGCGAGTAGCTCCAATGTCCGAATCACTGGCCGCTCGAACAAGGTCAGGTGCGCACATCTGCCGCGATCAGCGCGCTACGGAACGTCATGACGAGTTCCGCCCAGCTCCCGGATCTGCCGATGAGCGGGTTGGGCGCGCGCAGCCCTGTTGTTACAGGTGTCCGGTCTTGTTTGGTACGGACGTTCAGTCTTGTCGTTGGGGGCCGTATGCGGCCACCAAAGACGTAGCCTGGAGCCGCGGCTCGGTTCCACGATGATCGGCGATGCTGGCAGCTTCTGAGGCCGGCATTTGCGCTCGCTGCAGCGGCCATCGCATCGTGCGCGGCGCGCTCGAGCCCAGGGTCGCAACGGGCAGCGACCCGCGACCCGATCTTGCCGAGTTCAGCACGCAGCAGGTCTCGAATGCTGAACACAGCCTCCCGCCACTGCCCGGCGGATGGCCTGACTGTCAGAGGCGGTCTCACGGAAGGACAAGACCCATGCCAGATCGGTTGACGGGCAAGGTCGCGGTGATCACGGGCGCGGCGAGCGGCATCGGTCGCGGCGGCGCTGAGCTCTTCGTCGCCGAGGGTGCGAAGGTCGTCGCCGCCGATATCAACGACGAACTGGGCGCGGCGCTCCAGAAGGAGTACGGGGGTTCGCTCGTCTACGTCCATACCGACGTCACGAGCGAGGCCGACATCGCCGCTGCTGTCGACAGGGCGGTGAGTGAGTTCGGAAGGCTCGACATCATGTTCAACAACGCGGGCGCGCAGGGAGATCCGTCTCCGCTGATCGAGATTGGAAGCGAGGGCTTCGACAAGACGATCGCTTTGCTGACGCGCTCGGTCGTGCTCGGCCACAAGTATGCGGCGCGGCAGTTCCAGCGCCAGGGCACCGGCGGCTCCATCGTCTCGACGGCGAGCGCCGCCGGCCTGCAGGGTGGCTGGAGTGCCGCCGGATACACGATCGCGAAACACGCGGTCGTCGGGGTCGTGCGGCAGGCCGTCGTCGAGCTCGCACCGCTCGGCATCCGGTCCAACGCCGTCGCCCCCGGGATCATCCGCACGCCCATCATGGCGCGCAGCTTCGGCGTTCCCCCAGACCAGGCGGAGGCGTTCAGCGACTTCCTCGAGGAGAAGCTGGGCGCCTCGCAACCGATCGGGCGCCTGGGCCTGCCGTCCGACATTGCCGAGGCCGCCCTGTGGCTCGGAAGCGACGCGTCGTCCTTCGTCACGGGGATCGTATTGCCGGTCGACGGCGGCGCAACGGCAGCGTACGCGGGCGGCTTCGCCGCCGACGTGGTCGCGGCCGCAAACGAATTCTCCACCCGTTGACGACCCGGCGTCCCCGCCCGCTGTGACCCGCCAGCGCGGCACCGGCGCCCGCAAGGTCCTTCACCTTCTTTCGGCACGCCCGGCGCCCGCTTGGCGAGCATGACGTCGATATCGACGGTGATCGGCATCAGATCACCCTGTTCAGCTCGGCCTGCATCTGCGTCGTCTCGGCGTCGCGAGAATCGTTGGGCGGCGCTCCTGCCGCTCTGTGACCCGTGCCACATGTAGTTCCTGTCAGCAATCGGGGCGCCGTTCCGCTCAACTCACGAGAGAAAGCGAACAGACAGGAGCAACACATGAAGCACCGCATCGTCGTCCTCGGCGCCGGCTATGCCGGGGCCCACGTGGCCGGGACTTTGGCCCGCCGGCTGTCCCCGGCGGACACCGAGATCACCGTGGTCAACGCCGAGCCGGACTTCGTCCAGCGGCTGCGGCTGCACGAGCTCGCGGCCGGCCACGAGATCAAGGCTCCGAAACTCGCCGACGTGTTCGCGGGCACGGGGATACGGCTGCGCCTGGCCCGGGTCACCGCCGTCGACCCTGAGCGCCAGGTCGTCGCTGTGGCCGACGCCGACGGCGGCGGCGAGCTCGGCTACGACACGCTTCTCTACGCGCTCGGCAGCCACGGCGACGACCGCGGCGTCCCCGGCGTGGCCGAGCACGCCTTCGACATCGCCGCCCGGCCCTCGGCGCTGCGCCTGCGCGAGCGCCTGGACAGCCTGGGCAGGCGGGGCGAAGGGGGGAGGGCGCTGGTCGTCGGCGACGGGTTGACCGGCATCGAGACCGCCACCGAGATCGCCGAAGCCCGGCCCGGCCTGTCGGTGGCGCTGGTCGCCCGCGGCGAGCTGGGTGCCCGGCTCTCCGCCGGAGCCCGCAGCCACCTGCGCCAGGCCTGCGCCCGGCTGGGCATCACCGTCCTGGAGCACACGAAGGTCGAAGCCGTCGAAGCGACACGGGTGCTGTGCGCCGACGGCACCGCCCTGGCGTCCGACGCCACCGTGTGGACGGCCGGGTTCGCGGTCGACCCCATCGCCGCCGTCAGCGGACTGGAGGTCACCGAGAACGGTCGGATCGTCGTCGATCGCACCATGCGGTCGGTCTCGCACCCGAACATCTACGCCGCCGGCGACAGCGCCTACGCCATCGGCGACAACGGCCGGCCGCTGCCGATGTCCTGCGCTTCGGCCGGCTTCACCGGCCAGCAGGCCATCGAGGCGATCGTGGGACGCCTGACCGGCCGCAAGATCGCGAACACCAAGCTGGTCTACCCGGGCAACCACATCAGCCTCGGCCGGCGGGACGGGATCCTGCAGCTGGTCGACGACGAAGCGCAAGCAAAGCCGAAGTACGTGGGCGGCCGGAAGGCCGCGCGGATCAAGTCGGGCATCCTCAAGATCTCCCTGTGGGCCACCTCGCACCCGACCTTCGGCCTGCCCAAGCGCAAGCACCGCCTGGCCGCCGCGCCGAATACGTCCGCCAAGAAGGCGGTCGGCGTAGCCGCATAGGGTGATCCGCGTGGACAGCACCGCCACTGATCGCTTCGACACCAGTCGGTTCGAGGCCAGCCGGAACCGGCTGGCCTCGCTGGCGTACCGGCTGCTGGGCTCCGCCACCGACGCCGAAGACGCCGTACAGGATGCGTTCCTGCGCTGGCAGGCCGTCGACCGGCAGCGGATCAAGGTGCCGGAAGCATGGCTGACCAAGGTCGTCACCAACCTGTGCCTCGACCGGCTCCGCTCGGCACAAGCCCGCCGCGAACGCACCGTCGGCGCCTGGCTGCCCGAACCGCTCCTCGCCGGCGACCCGATGCTCGGCCCGGCCGACACTTTCGAGCAGCGCGAATCGGTCTCCCTGGCCGTGCTGACTCTCATGGAGCGACTGTCACCCCTCGAGCGGGCCGTCTACGTCCTGCGCGAAGCGTTCGCCTACAGCCACGCCGAGATCGCCGAGATCCTCGACATCACCGAGTCCGTAAGCCAGCAGCACCTCCACCGGGCCCGGCGCCGCATCACCGCCGCGCGCCGCCGCGGCGGCGAAGTCGACCCGGCATCCGCCCGCAGGATCGTCGAGGAATTCCTCGCCGCTGCCTCCTCAGGCCGCACCGAACGCCTAGTCGCGCTGCTCACCGACGACGCGACCGCGATCTCCGACGGCGCCGGCCTGGCCAAGACCTTGCTGCGGTACGACACTCCGCAGCGCATCGCCGCCGTCGTACGAGCCGGCTTCAAACCCACACCCGCGAAACGGCGACTTGCCGGCGGCACGCCCGCCATCCACTACGCGCTCGTCAACGGCGCCCCCGCCATCCTCTTCGTGCTCGGCGACCAGGTCATCGGCGCCGTGGCGTTCGACATCACCAACGGCAAGATCGCAACCGTGCGCGGCATCGCCGCCCCCACCCGCCTCGCCCGCCTCACCGAAGCCTGGCGGCAGCACGAACCGGACATGCCGCTCATCCCCGAGTGGTGACCCGACACCGACCGCGGCCATGCGCAGCACCCGCGCTGCGATGAACGCTGACCGCGCACGCCGTCCGGCCCGTGACTACGAACGGGACCCCGCCATCTCCGTGGCCATGATCCGCTGGGTCGCGATCAACACCATCACCCGCCGGATCGCCCGCGGAGGCCCCGCCACCCGCCAGCAGCGACGCACCTTCACCACCAGTAGTTGATCTCCTCAAACACGCACTTACAAAGCTTTGTCACTCTGTAACTGCACCAGCAGTACCTCGCGCGCAATATCAACGGCTACCGGTGCCACAGCACCACAGGTGTGCCGTACCCTACCTCCTGATCGGCCGACTGCTGGCCTGCTGATCTAGTGTCATGCCAGTTCAGCGGGCCTTGGTGCCTCGAACCGCGTGACCGGAGGAGTCGATGCTGGGATGACGGCAGGGCGACCGATGCCCACACAGGACGACGTGCTCGGGTACTTCAACACGCTGTCGAACTGGGGACGGTGGGGCGACGACGACGAGCTCGGCACTCTGAACCACATCACCGACGACGTCCGGCTGGCGGCGGCGCGGGCCGTGCGCCACGGCAGGAGCGTGTCGTGCGCATGGGAGGTTGCCGTACCGGAAGACATGGAACGGTCGACGACGACGTGCCCGTGCGCCGCCGACATGCCGGGTGCCGAGAACATGCCGTTGCCCGGATTCCGCGCCGACCGGCGCTGGGGCTTTTCGTCCGAGCGGCTCGGCATCACCTTCCACGGCAACACTCTCACCCACATCGACTCGCCGTGCCACATCTTCTGGGACGGCACGATGTACAACGGGCGGTCGCACTCGTTGGTCGACGCCGCAACGGGATCGGCGTGGGCGGCCGTCACGGCGGCGGCGAACGGGATCATCACGCGTGGTGTCCTGCTGGACATCGCGAGGCTCCGCGATGTGCCATGGTTGGAACCGGGGCAGGGTGTGTTTCCCGAGGATCTCGAGGAGGCCGAGCGTCGCCAGGGTGTGCGGGTGCGATCCGGCGATGCGGTACTCCTGCGGACCGGCTATGGCCGCGTCCGGCACGAGGCCGGTGAGGCCAGCGGTTTCACGCAGGCCGGCTGGCACGCGTCCTGCCTGCCGTGGCTGCATGAACGGGAGGTCGCGCTGATCGCCGCTGACACCTCCCAGGAGGTTCAGCCGTCGGGGTACAACGACGTGTTGATGCCGGTTCACGCCGTGAGCCTCGTCGCGATGGGTCTGTGGCTGCTCGACAACTGCGACCTGGAGGCGTGCGCGACGACGGCTGCCGAGCTCGGCCAGTGGGACTTCCACCTCGCAGTCGCGCCGGTCCGCTTCGCCGGTACGTCCGGCAGCCCGGTCAACCCGATCGCCACATTCTGACCGCGGGACTCGCACCCGACAGTGTCGGCACCCTTCACCGTCTGAGAAGCGATCAGCCCTGCGCTGGGCTGCGTTACGGCCTTCGGCGATCCGCAGCAGTGCACGCACCACCGAGAGCCTTCTGCTCGGTGACCTCGTCCTGTTCCCAGCGGTTGAAGTACCAGTACACCGGTCTGCCAAGGCGGGAAGTCGGCCGGCAGTTGCCGCCACGCGCATCCGGTGCGCACCACATAGAGGATCCCGTCCACCAACGCGCGGCGGGGATGCTTCTCCGGCGGCCGGCCTCCGGTCTTCACCTCCGGCAGCAGCGGCTCGATCAGAGCCCACTGCTCGTCGCTGGTGTCCAAGGGGTACCGGCTGCGTCGTGCCACCCGTCCAGAGTTGATCACACGGCGGGTGAGTCACGCAGACACGCCGATCCCTTCTCATACACGCTCTCACTGGGCGTTCTGATCTTATCTGCGCGTGGTTGGCAGGGTTCGGTGGGCCGAACGCCGCACGAGTAGGGCGAGCCAAGGTGCGGCTACTGGCACCATTCGCCCGAACTGGTGGCATCGATATGCCAGCTTCGTTCCGCAGATCGCGTTTGGTTCAGAAACGCGCCGGAATCGTCGGACTGCGGGTGCGATCCGTCAAAGCAAGGTCCACAGCGCCATCGGCCGCAGTTGCACGCCCGGCACCTCGCACAACGTCCGGGCGACCTTCAGCGGCAGCCGATCCACCACCAACTTCACCTGCCACTGGCGTTTCTCCGCCGACCGGCCGTCGGGCACGGCGGCTAGGGCAGGGCGCGCAGGGTGAACAGGTTGTCGGCGGGGTCGACGATGGCCTTCAGTCGCGCGCCGACCTGAAGGACGGGCTCGTCGTCACAGCGGTAGACGGCCTCGAACGGCGGCACTCCCTCACCGCTGATGCGCAATGTGAGCACGGCGTAGTCGGCACTGCCGTCGTGCGGGTCCTCCAACTCCTTGGCCAGGACCTCAGCCGAGGCGGGCCGCCCGGCGGCACGCAGCCGCTGTGTCTCGTCGCGCCCCGCGTCGGCGCCGAACCACAGCGCCAGGCCCACCACCAGCAGGATCAGGACTGAGAGGACGCCGACGGGCACGGCGATCCACCACGGCCAGTCCACCTGGCCCGTCACGAACGAGACCGCCAGGGCGACCGCCGAGGCGAGGCAGACCACACCGGAGATGCGCGATCCGAGCGGGGCGTGCTTCCCGACGATCGTCGCCTGCTTGCCCCGCATGCTCGAATCGGCGGTCACCAAGCCATCGTAATGACCGGGTGATTCGTCGCAAGGCCCACGCAAGGTTGAGGTCTGAAGGGTAACGACGCTCGCGCCACGTCCATGGACGCTCTGCTGGATGCCACGGCAGCGTCCGCCGATTGTGTTTGGTGCAGAAAGCGGCGGGATAGTCGGACTGCGAGTGCGATCCGCCACGGCCAGTCCACAGTAGATCTGCGGCTTGCCGTTTCTGGATGTTCCGTGGTGGTGCAGTGGCCCGCGTTGGCTGTCAGCCGTGGGATGCGCCATCGTCAGCGGGCGCGGTCGCTTCTCTTGACTACGTTCGGTCACCCGCAGGGCGGAGGGACGTGCGCGGGTCGCGGCAGTTCCGGACGTCGACCGGCACGGAAGGCTGGTTACAGAACGTGACGGTTTCTATGTGAGTGCCGTACCCGGACGGCGGCAGAAGCGGACACCGCTTTGCCGCAGGTTGTTCGGCAGCACCTCAGCGTTGGTGGCAGGACCGAGCCGGCCCGGCGACTCATCCGTTGACAACACCACTCGTCTCCAATACGTTTAACAGGACGGTTAAGTGAAGGGAGCTTCCGATGGCTGGCACCGATCAGCTCAGCGCGGTGTTCTCGGCGCTCGCCGACCCGACTCGACGGGCGATCATCGCCGAGCTGGCCGCACGCGACGCCACGGTCACCGAGCTCACCGCTCCTCTGTCCATCTCGATGCCGGCGGTGTCACGGCACCTGAAAGTGCTCGAGCGCGCCGCGCTCATCTCGCGGTCGCGGTCGGGCAAGTGGCGCGCGAGCCACCTCGAAGCTGCCCCGCTGCGCGAGGCGGCCGACTGGATCGAGCGCTACCGGCGGTTCTGGGACTCGTCCCTCACCCGCCTCGATGCCCACCTCGCCGCGGTGCAGGCCGCCGGACCGGCAACGGACCGGATGGCCGACGACCCCAGGGAGCTCGAATGAACACCGAAACTCCGCAGCTCGTCATCTCGCGTGTGTTCGACGCGCCGCGGGAGCTCGTCTACCGAGCCTTCACCGATCCCGACCACCTAGCGGCGTGGTGGGGCCCGACCGGCAACTCACTGCCACGCGATGAGATTGAGTTCGACGTGCGCCCCGGCGGCTATCAACGGTAGACGGAGGTCAATGCAGCCGACCCCGGCCTTCGCGTGCACATCCATGTCGACCTTCTAGACGTCGCTGACGGCGAACTGCTCGAAGGCGTCATGCACGTCAGTGGCCGGCTGCAGCAGGGCCTCGAACCGTTCGAGACGAGACTCCGGATCGAGTTCCACGACGAGGCCGACCGACGGACGCGACTGGAGATCCGCCAGTGGCTCCCCGAACATCTGGCGCACCCCAGCGAGGAGGGTTGGCGCCAAGCGTTCACCAAGCTGGACGCCACGCTGATGAATGTCCAGGCTGTTGCAGCTGATCATCGAAAGGTAGGAGCATGGCAAAGCTGATTTACGTGAATAACGTGTCGCTTGACGGCTACATCGAGGACGAACGCGGCGCGTTCGCCTGGTTGCCAATGGACGACGAGGTATTCGCGCTCTACACCGACCTCCTGCGGTCTGTGGGCACGTTCCTCTACGGGTGGCGCCTGTACGAAGCGATGGCCGTCTGGGAGACTGACGCCGCTCTGGCCGCGCAGTCCGACCTCATGGCCGACTTCGCGAGTGCCTGGCAGGCGGCGAGCAAAGTCGTGTACTCCACGACCCTCGCCGCGGTGTCAACTGCCGACACCCGACTCGAACGCCGTTTCGACCCCGCCGCGGTACACGAACTGAAGGCCACGGCCAGCAGCGATCTCACCGTAGGAGGTGCGAACCTCGCGGCGCAGGCTTTCAAGGCCGGGCTGGTCGACGAGTGCCAGCTGTTCGTCTGGCCCGTTGTCGTCGGCGGGGGCAAGCCAGGGCTGCCGACCGGCATGCGCACCGACCTTGAGCTCCTCGATGAGCGCCGATTCCGAAACGGCGTCGTACACCTCCGCTACCGCCCTCTCGGACAGTGAACGACAGCCCTGTCCGATCGCCAGCGCTTGCATGACAGGCGGAACGCTGACGACTGATTCGGCCGGATGAGGTCGCCCATCACGAACTCGGGTTGCGTCAAGTCGCAGTGTGCGGAGGCGTCAACCGCCGCGTCGGGACGACGGTGGCGACAGCGAACCTCAGTCCGGGGAACGCCCCGAGAATCACCCCCTTCGTCTATCCGTCGGCGTGCCAGCGCACGCCCGATGACGAGGACTGTGCCGGGGGCGACCCAGCGGTGCTCGGTCACGTGCACCTCGGCGGTTGGTACGACGGCGGCCGGATGTCCGTCCCGTCCGAAAAGCAGCGCGCCGGCGAGCAGGTCTCGGTCGCGGGCGATGCCGGTCAACGCCGACCAGTGCCGTCCGTCGGGTGAGGCGGTGGGTCGCGCCAGATGGAAGCGCTCCTCGTGCAGCTCCGACACCTCACCGGACGGCGAGACCCGCATCAGACGGGCGTCGTACCACGCGCCCTCGCCGGCGCCGTCGCTGACCACCGCAACCAGATCGTTGCCGAGCCAATCGACCTCACAGGTGTTCAAGGTAGTCAGGGCTCGCGTCCCGCCGCTGATCTCCCAGACCACCAGTCGACGGCGCCCACCGGAGTGGGGGAGCACCATCGGTCGCCAGGTCTCGGTGGCCGCGCCGCCGACGGTGCCCGATCCCCACACGTCGGAGACGTGTGCGCCGGGTTCGGCGACGACCAGCGCGAGCCGGCGGCCGTCCGGGGCCCACCGGGCCAGCTCAGGGGTGCCGCCCAGCTCCGGCGATCTCGGCGCCGTCCAAGTCCACCAGAACGACCGCCTCGGCGGCGAGCATGCACAGGCGATCGCCGGTCGGCGACCATACCGGGGACGTCGTGGATGCCCCGGGCAGTACCGGGCGGAGCGTGCCGGCCGCATCGACGAGCACGACCTGCCGCCGGGGTTCGTCGTCCGGCTCGCGGCGCAGGGTCGCGGTGATCGCGACCAGGTCTCGCGTCGGGTGGGGCGCCGCCTGGGCGATGTCCGCGATGTCGTGGGGCCCGGTGCGCCGAAACGAGCGGTGGAGGTCGGATACCCACGCCTCGACGGCGGCGTACCCGGGTTCTTCGAAGGGGGTCACGCTGGTCACCCTGGCAGATCCCTGGCATTTTGCAAATCGATTGGCTACTGTGCCGATCGGACCCTCACCCCAAGGAGAAGCATGGACAGTGGGCGCACCCGTCAGGCCCTGGTCGTCCGGGGTGGCTGGGAGGGGCACAGCCCGGTCGAGGCGACCGAGAGGTTCATCCCGTTCCTCGAGGAGCACGGCTACGCCGTCGAGGTGCACGAGAGCCCCGAGGTGTACGCCGACGGCGAGAAGCTCGCCGCGACCGATCTCGTCGTGCAGTGCTACACCCAAGGCGTCGCCACCGACGAACAGATACTCGGGCTGTCCGTCGCGGTCGCGGGCGGCACCGGTCTCGCCGGCTGGCACGGTGGCATCTGCGACTCCTTTCGCGGCTCGCCCGACTACCTACATCTCACGGGCGGGCAATGGGCCGCGCACCCCGGCGGCTTCGTCGAGTACGAGGTGGCCGTCGTGCCGGAGCGGCGCGGGCATCAGATCGTCGAGGGCCTGGACCGCTGGGAGCTGAACACCGAGCAGTACTGGGTGCTCACCGACGAGCTGAACGACGTGCTCGCCACCACCACGTTCGGCGTGCGTGACGACACCCCGTGGCGGGAGGAGCTGACCTGCCCCGCGGTCTGGACCCGCCAGTGGGGGAAGGGCAGGGTCTTCGTCTCGACGATCGGCCACAAGCTGGAGGACCTCGACCACCCCGATGTGAGGACGCTGACCGAGAGGGGTCTGCTGTGGGCGAGCCGCTGACCCGGGAGCCAATTCGGATCATCCTCGACACGGACTTGGCCATGGGGGCACCGGGGTCGGACATCGACGACGGCTTCGCGCTCGCGCTGGCCCTGGCCGACCCAGGTCTCCGCGTCGAGCTGGTCACGACGGTCGGTGGCAACAGCGACGTCGTGACCTCGACCCGGCTGACTCGTGAGCTGCTCGAGGTGCTCGGCCGCGGCGACGTGCCCGTGATGCAGGGTGCCCCGGCCGATGTCATCGCGGCCGAGGAGATCGCGCGTCGGGTGCTCGCCGAGCCAGGGCAGTTGACCATCGTCGCGATCGGACCGCTGACCAATGTCGCACGCGCGCTCGCGCTCGCGCCGGGGGTCGCCGGCGCGGTCCGCGAGGTCGTCGTCATGGGTGGGGTGTTCCTCGGGCAGACGAACGTCGCGGCAATGCCGGGTGAGTACAACTTCTGGTGCGACCCGGAGGCGGCCCAGGCGGTCTGCGAGAGCGGCGCGCGCCTGCGGTTCGTCGGGCTCGACGTGACCCGTCAGGTGCGGCTGAGCCGCGAGGACGCCCGAGCACTGGCGTCCGAAGGGGAGTTCGGCCGGATCGCCGCACGCCATACCGAGGCCTGGATCGACTTCCAGGAGCGGGTCAAGCCGCGAGAGGCGATCGAGCAGGGCAGCTGCGCGCTGCACGACCCACTCGCCGTCGCGGTGGTCACCCGTCCGGATCTGGTCACCTGGACCGAGGCGCACGTCGCCATCGAAACGGCGGGCCGGGTCACGCGCGGGGTGGCGGTGGCTGACCTCCTGATGTGGGAGAACCCACCCGAGCCCAACTGCCGGATCGCGACAGCGGTGGACGCGCGGGCCTTCCGGGAGCTGATCCTCGAGCGGATGGCGGCTCTGCCGTAAGCGTGGCGGTCGGCGGCGTCGCGGTGGCGAAACTTCCCCCGCGGAATTGGGCCGACGCATTGTCCTGGTGACGCAGGAACACCACGTGTTCATCGGCTCGCTGCGGGAGAACCTGGCGATGGCCACAGCGGGCACGGCCGACGCAGCGAGCCGCGCGGCCCTGGTCGCGGTCGGCGCGGACTGGACGGCGGAGCTGCCCGAGGGCCTGGACACCCAGCTCGGCCCGGGCGGGATGCGGCTGGACGCGGCGAAGGCACAGCACCTGGCCCTGGCTCGCGTGGTCCTGGCCGATCCGCACGCCGTGGTCCTGGACGAGGCCACCTCGCTGCTCGATCCGACCACGGCACGGCGCACCGAGCGGTCCCTCGCCGCCCTGCTCCAGGGCCGTACGGTGATCGCCATCGCCCACCACCTGCACACCGCGCACGCCGCCGATCGGGTCGCAGTGGTCGAAGGCAGGCGCGTCACCGAGCTCGGCGCGCACGACGAGCTGGTCGCCGCCGATGGAGCGTACGCCGCGCTGTGGCGTTCATGGCACGAAACCGACCCGCCCGTCTGACCGGTTGGCTGCGTTGACCGAAAGGTGCGCACCCCTTAGCGTTGTTCGCCTAGCAAACCGATTTGCACCGGCCCGAAGGAGAGATCATGAGCGTCCGACTTCGTGCGCGATGTCGCAGCCGGCACGCCGCCGGCGCCGTCGTTCGCCGACGGCCTCCAGGTCCAGCGGGTGCTGGACGCCGTTGAGCTGTCCTCGGCAGCGGGCGCCGGCTGGACCGCAGTCTGACCAATGCCCGACGGGAGCACCCGTGCGTGCGCTCCCCGGCAGCGAATCGGGCCGCCTGCGGCGTCGTTCGACGCCGCGTTCTCCCCAGGCCGCTGACCGGTCGCCCTTACCGGCCACCCACTACTGAGAGGTACACACTTGAGCAAGCTGCGCGTCGGCGTGATCGGACTGGGCGAGGTCGCCCAGGTCATCCACCTGCCCGTCATCGAGTCGTTGCCCGACCGCTACGAGCTCGCGGCGATCTGCGACATCTCGCCGGGCCTGCTGGAGCGTCTGGGCGCTCGCTATCGGGTCGAGCACCGCTACACCGACTTCCGCGAGATGCTCGCCGCCGGCGGCCTGGACTGCGTGGTCGTGCTCAACAGCGACGAGTACCACGCGGACTGCACGGTCGCGGCGCTCGACGCGGGTCTCGACGTACTGGTCGAGAAGCCGATGTGCCTCAGCCTCCGCGAGGCACAGGAGATCATCGCGGCGCGCGACCGGTCGGGGAAGACCGTGATGGTCGCCTACATGCGGCGTTTCGCACCGGCGTTCACCGAGGCGGTCCAGAAGCTGCCCGAGCTCGGCCCGATCCGCTACGTGCGTGTCCACGACGTGATCGGCGAGAACCGGCTGATCGTCGACCAGACGTCGTACGTCGACCGGCCGGACGACGTCCCGGAGGAGGCGGTCGACGAGAAGTGGGCGCGCCGCTCGGCGCTCGTGAAGGAGGCGCTGGGCGACGTTCCCCAGGAGCTGGAGTGGACCTACGGGTTGCTCTGCGGCCTCGGCAGCCACGACCTCTCCGCCATGCGGGAGCTGCTCGGCCGCCCGAAGGAGGTCTCGGCGGCGAAGATGTGGCGCAACGGCGGCTACATCGTCGCGCTCCTCGACTACGGCGACTTCGTCGTCACCTACGAGACAGGGGTGGACGACCAGCTGCGTTACGACACCTACATCGAGGTGTACGGCGCGAGCGGCACGATGAAGGTGGAGTACGACACGCCCTACGTCCGGCACTTCCCGACGACGCTGCATCTGGAGCTCACCGACGGCGACTCCTACGAGCGTTCCGTGCGGCGACCACACCTCAAGGACCCCTACACCTACGAGCTCGAGCACTTCCACGAGGCGGTTACCACAGGTGCGACGCCCAAGACGACTCCGGAAGACTACGTGCAGGACATGGAGCTCTTCATCGAGATCATCCGAGCCCTGGAGAACGGCTGATCACGCCCCGGGACGACGTCGGGCGCATTCGGAAGATAAGTCGAGCCCAGCCGAAGATAGGTGTCGTGGCCCCGCTCGCCGCGCCGTAGCGTCGTCCTCGCCCCTGTCCCCGGGAACACCCACCTGGAAAGGCGCCACCGCGATGACTGAGACCCTGACCGACGCCGATGTGGCGTTCTTCCGCGACAACGGCTATCTGTTGCCCGGCCGCCAACTGCTCCCGGAGGATCGCCTCTCGCGGCTCGAGCTGATCTTCAACGAGCACCTCGAAGCCAGGGGCGACAAGCTCTCCGACGAGCTCGACACGCCGCACTACCACGACGAGCGGCTGCTGGATTACCTGCTCTCCGACGAGGTTCTCGACTGGGTCGAGCCGCTGGTCGGACCGAACATCGCCCTCTGGTCGAGCCACTTCATCTCGAAGGACCCCTTCACCGGTCGGGCGACCCCCTGGCACGAGGACAGCGCGTACTGGGAGGGCCGCTTCGACGACTACGACAACATCGTCACGATCTGGCTCGCCCTCGATGGCGGCTCGTTCAAGGAGAACGGCTGCATGCGGGTCATTCCGGGCTCGCACCTGGACGGCGGGTTCTCGGACAACTACCGGCCCACAGACATGACCGAGCAGACCTTCCACGCCGAGCTCGCCGGTGTGGACGAGGCGAAGGCCGTCTACTTCGAGTTGCAGCGCGGCGAGTTCTCGATGCATGACGGCCGGATCGTCCACGGCGCCCGAGCCAACACCAGCGCCACCCGTCGCACCGGCTACACCATGCGGTACTTCCCGAGCTCGGTGAAGATGCAGGACGTCCCACAGAACGAAGGATGGAAGATCTGGCTGGCCCGAGGGGTCGACCTCGCCGGCAACGACTACGCGAACGCACCCGCCCGCGCCTGAGGTTCGGCTCATGAGACTGGGACTTCTGACCGCCTGCCTGCCCGGCGAGTCGCTCGAGGACATCGCCCGGTGGGCCGGCGGCCACGGGTACGCCGCCCTCGAGGTCGCCGCCTGGCCCGACCGGCCCGGCCGCGACTGGGAGGCCAGCCACCTGAACGTCGAGGCATTCGGGCAGGCCGACGCCGACAGGGTCGCCGCGATCCTCGACCGGAACGGCCTGACTCTGTCGGCGGTCGCGTACTACGAGAACAACCTGCATGAGGACCGGGAGGTTCGCGAGGCGACGCACGCGCACCTGCGCCGGTGCATCGACGCCGCCCACCTGCTCGGCGTGCGCCTGGTCGGCACCTTCGTCGGCCGCGACGTGACGCTCACGGTGGCCGAGAACCTCCGGCTGGCCGAGCAGGTGCTGCCGCCGCTGGTCGAGTACGCCGCGGCCCGCGACGTACGCCTCGTGATCGAGAACTGCCCGATGGAGGGCTGGCATCCCGACGGCTATCCGGCCAACCTTGCGTACTCGCCCGAGCTCTGGGGCTGGATGGCCGACCTCGGGCTGTGGCTCAACTACGACCCCTCGCACCTGGTCTGGCTCGGCATCGACCCACTGGCGGCGCTCGAGGCGCACGCCGACCGGATCCTGCACGTTCAGGCCAAGGACGTCGAGGTGCACGCCGCCGCCCGCAACCGCTATGGGGTGTTCGGGCAGGTGCTCGACAAGCAGCCCTGGAAGAGCGGGTGGTGGCGCTACCGCATCCCCGGCCTCGGTGAAATCGACTGGCGGCGCCTGATCGACGCGCTCCACCAGCACGGGTACGAGGGTGTCGTCTCCGTCGAGCACGAGGACCCGGTCTGGAGCGGTGACCCCAGCCGCGTCCGCCAGGGCCTGACCATCGCACACCGCGCCCTCGCCCCGCACGTCCACGTCTGATCGACCGCCCAGGAGGGCCCCGCCCATGCACCGCGGCGTCTACTTCGATGCCTGGTTCCCCCGCCAGCACTGCTACCACCCGAGTCTCCCGCCCCGCCGCCTGCGAATGGTCGACGAGCTCGTCGACTACCGCGCCACCGTGCTGGTGTGGTCTGCCATGGGCGGTGGCTCGCTGGCCCTGCCGTACCTCGAGCAGGAGGCGTTCGGCCCGGTCGACGCCCGCTCGCGCTTCTACGGCTTCGTTAACGACAGCGAGTTCATCGCCGCCTGCCACGAGCGTGGCATCAAGGTGCTGGGCATCATCTTCGAGGCCCAGGGCTGGGAGTTCCCGGTCGAGCTGACCGACCAGGAGGACGCTGTCCTCGCCCTCAATGAGCTGCGCGGCGTGGGAAGGCGCGACTGGATGGGGCTGCGTGAGTTCTCGTCCAACCGCTACCCGAAGCTCTGGAAGCCGATCGAACACTACTTCCCCCGCGGGCTGGTGAACTCCGACGGTGACCCGGTCACCGACCTGATCGAGGAGTGCGTGGCCCGCGACATCCACGGCCGGCCCTGCCATGCGCACTGGGTGGAGTGCCCGGACCGCGAGCACCAGTGCTTCTACATGGACCGCAACAACCCGGTCTGGCGCGAGTACCTCAAGGCAGTGATCAGGATCCAGGTCGATGCCGGTGTCGACGGGATCCAGCTCGACGAGGCCGAGCTGCCGATGGGTGCATTCCAGTACGGCGCTTGCTTCTGCAAGGACTGCATGAAGGGTTTCCGCGCCCACCTCCAGGGGCTGAAACCCTCGGAGGTGGACGTCGTGCTCGACGGGGTCGACCTCGAGACCTTCCACTACGGCGACTGGCTGCTCGCGCAGGGCCACGACTTCAAGTCCGACCGCGAGTCGACGCCGCTGTTCGGCGACTACTACGCCTTCCAGTGCCTGTCGATCAAGAGGTATTTCGCCGAGCTCGCCGACTACGCCCGCGAGTACGCGCGGTCGCGCGGCCGCGAGATCATCGTCTCCGGCAACTTCTTCAACCTCGAGCCGATGTACCTCGCCCTCGCCGACGACGTCGACCTGATCATCACGGAGATGCGGAACACGACGTACCGCCAGCCGGACTGGTACCGGTACGTCGCGGCGTTCGCCGGTGACAAGGATGTCGTAGTCGTCGAGAACCCGTACGGCGGTGTTGTTCCGGAGCTGATCGACCTGCTCGGGAAGGGCAAGGGGTACGACCTGTTCCGGCTCTCGCTGTTCGAGGCGGCGGCGATGGGCTCGAACATGTCGGTGCCCTACGGTTCTTGGATGGGCAGCGTCATCGAGGACTCGTTCTACGCGCCCCACGAACTCGCCAGCGAGATCCAGGCGTTCCTGGCCGACCACGAGCAGCTGTTCGCGCGCCGGACCGCCAACGACGTCGCGGTCGTCTTCAGCGTCGAGAGCACGCGCGAGCTGATCGGCAAGGCGGACGCCGGCGACAACACCACCAACGCACGCGATGAGTCGGTGGTGGTGCCGTATCGCGTCGTGACGAAAACGCTGTCGGACGCCGCGGTGCCCTACGACGTGGTGATCTGGCCGGACGGCGTCACCGCTCCGGACCGCTCGAGCACCGAGGCGCTGCTGCGGTACTCGACCGTGATCCTGCCGGACGTCTTCGCACTGACCGAGGGGCAGGTCGCCGCCGTCGAGGGATACCTCGCGGCCGGTGGGACGGTCGTCGTCACTGACCGGGTGGCAAGCTCCCTCCCGCGGCACGGAGGTGTCCGCACCGCGCGCCGTGCCGTGCTCGACGAGCTGCTTCCGCACGGGCGGCAGGTCGAGACCACGGTGTCGGCCGCCGCGAACGTCCAGCACCTGGCCGACGGCTCCTACGCGCTGCACCTGGTCAACTACGACTACGACCGCGATGTCGACGCGGTGCGCGCGCTCACCGATGTCCCGCTCCGCGTGCGACTGCCGAAAGAGCGGGAGCACGCGACCGTGGTGGCGAGCGACGGGACGCGAACGCCGCTGGAGGTGGTCCGCGAGGAGGGTGCGCACGTCGTACGCCTCGGCTCGCTGGGCGTCTACGCGATCGTGGTCTTCCACGATGGGGAGCTGCCGTGAGGATCGCGGCGCTGCGTGGGCGCGAGACCTTGGAGGTCGAGCAGGCCCCGGTTCCGTCGATCGAGCCGGATGAGGTGCTGGTCCGCGTCGTGGCCTCGGGCGTGTGCGCGTCGGAGCTCGAGCCGTGGCTGACCGGTCCGCCGGTGGGGGAGGTCCGGTACCCGGGCCACGAGGTCAGCGGCGTGGTCGTCGAGATCGGCGCCGAGGTGACCGTGCCGGCGGTCGGGGACCGGGTCGGCGTCTGGGTCACCGAGCGGGGCTTCGCGGAGTACGTAGCGGTGCGCGCGGCGTACTGCTTCCCGGCGGGCGACGGCCGGCTCGACGAGGCGCTCGCGGAGCCGATCGCCTGCTCCGTCAACGCCGTCGAGGCCGCCGACGTCCGCCTGGGCGACGACGTGGTCATCATCGGGGCCGGATTCATGGGGAACCTGGTGCAGAAGCTCGCCGCGCTGCGCGGCCCGCGGCACCTGATCGTGGCCGACGCGCGCGCCGACGCCCTGGAGCGCGCTGTGCGGCTCGGCGCCACGCGGACCGTTGACGTGACGAAGGAGTCGCTGCCCGAGGTCGTACGGTCCCTCACGGGCGGGCGCGGCGCCGATATCACCTTCGAGTGCACGGGCACTCAACGCGCCCTCACGGTGTGCGGTGACACCACCCGGATGAGCGGCACGATCGCGATCGTCGGCTTCCATCAGGGCGCCGATCGCAGCATCCCGCTGGCCTCCTGGAACTGGATGGCGTTCAGGGTCGTCAACGCCCACTTCCGTGACGTCGCGGTGATCATGCGCGGCATGTCGGTCGGCATGCGCCTCCTCGCCGGCGGCGTGCTGTCGATGGACGGCCTCGTCAGCCACCGCTTCCCGCTCGAGGAGATCAACACCGCCTTCGCCACGCTGCGCGATAAGCCTGATGGGTTCGTGAAGGCGGTCGTGACGTTCCCGCAGCCGTGACTGTGGTCGGTCGCCGCTCAGGCGGTTCCGCGCTCGATCAGCGGGCAGGGCAGCACGACGGTCCGTCCGGCACCGGTGTAGCGGCCCGACATCCGGCTCATCAGCAGGTCGCCGGCTGTGCCGCCGGCCTCGTAGGCGGGGTTGCGGACCGTGGTCAGCCGCGGTGTCACGATAGTGGCGGCGTCGACGTCGTCGAAGCCCACGATGGCCACGTCCTGCGGAACGGAGAGTCCGAGCTCGTGGGCCACGTCGAGCGCTCCGATCGCCATCAGGTCGTTGGCGCAGAAGACGGCGTCGGGTCGGACCTCGAGCGCCATGAGCGTCTTCATGGCCTCGTAGCCGCCCTTGCGGGTCCAGTCGCCGCGCACCATCCGTTCGGCGGGGACCTTCCGCTTCGCAGCCTGCATGGCCGAACGGAAGCCCGCCGTGCGCGCCGCGCCGTAGTGAGGCGGGCCCTGGATCATTGCGATCCGCTGGTAGCCGCGCGAGGCCAAGAAGGAGCCGGCAGCGCGAGAGCCGGTCTCATCGTCAGGGATGACCGCGTCGCAGAGGGGATGGTCGAGATGGTCACCGATGCAGATGATGGGAGTCTGCTTGTCGGCCTCCCCGAACGTGACCTGCGACGCGGTCTCGCCGGACGCGAAGACGATGCCGTCCACTCCGCGGTCCATGGCGTCCTGGAAGAACTTGCGCTCTCGGTCGTGCTGACCGTCGGTGTTGCAGACGTACGTCCCGTGCCCTGCGGCGTCGACGGCGTCCGCCAGGCCTCGGGTGAGCACGGCGTAGAACGGGTTGGTGATATCGGGGACGACGACCGCGATCATGTGCGACTGCCGGGTCCGCAGGTTGCGGGCCACGATGTTCGGCCGGTATCCGAGTTCGCGGATCGCCTTTATCACGGTGCCTCGGGTGGCGACTGCGACCGCGCGCTTGCCGGACAACACGTGGGAGACGGTGGTGGGGCTCACCCCGGCGCGGCTGGCGACCTGCGCGATCGTCACGCGCAAGCGTCGGTCGGACGCTGCCTCGCTCCTCGACATAGCCGTATCCTACTGGGAGACCCGGCAGCAAAACGATTTGGGGCCGTCCCATGACCGACCTGGTCGAGCGGTTCAGCAGCGAGTCGCTGCTCCTTCCCGACAGCGGTGCGCGGGTGATGCGCCCACGGCTACGCACCGTCGACGTGCACTGGCACGACTACTACGAACTGTGCCTGGTGGTCTCAGGGGCGGCTGAGCACGTGGTGAACGGTGTTCCGCGACCCATCGGCCGGGGAAGTGCCTTCCTGCTGTCGCCCGCGGACTTCCACGCCATCCGGCCGATCGGTCACGAGCCGCTCGGCTGCTACAACACCGTCATCGACCCGGGGCTCATGGAACGACAGCTCGCCGGGCTGGGGCCGCCCTCGGTCGGTGACCTCCCGTGGCAGACCGACGACTTTCTCGATGCGGAAGTCGACCTGCGCCGGCTCCAGGCCGAGTTCGAGGAGCCACGGCTGGGCAGCGCACGACTGGTCGAGGCGCTCGTAGGATGCCTGGTGGTCGAGCTCGCGCGGCGCCAACTGGTCGAGGTCGCGGTCGCCGACCACCGCCTCGGCGTGTCCGATGAACTGCGGGCCGCGGTCCGCTTCGTCGACCGGCACTTTCGTGAGCCGATCTCGCTCGCCGACGCCGCCCGGCGGGCGCACCTGTCGTCGAACTACTTCAGCGAGCGGTTCCGCGAGTACACCGGCTCGTCCTTCCAGCTCTACCTGCAGGAGCGCCGTCTGCGGTTCGCCCGTTCCCTGCTCGCGTCGACCTCGTTGTCCGTGACCGAGGTGTGTCACGCCGCCGGCTTCAACAGCCTCTCGCACTTCGGTCGTGCCTACCGGCGCCGGTACGGCAGCGCTCCATCGGACCGCTCGGGCGGACACGCAGCCGCGCTCCCAGGGATCTCGGGGCCGTCCTAATGTGATGGAGCCCACCCGAATCCATTGACAAATGCCCGGTCCTTGGCGAGACTGCCCGCCAACTAGCCAATCGATTTGCGTCCGTCCAAGGCTCCGCAACTTCCACTGAGCGAGTAGTAGGGAGCAGGCGTGGTGAGGTTCCATAAGTTCTGGAAGACTGCGGCAATCGTTGCGTTGGCGCTCGCGACATCGCTGAGCGTCGCGTCGTGCGGAAGCGATGCGAAGGAGCCGAACACCGGCATCGGCAAGGGCTCAGGTCCGGTGAAGGACCCGGCCTCGCCGCAGACCGTGACGTTCTTCTCCTGGGTCGGCAACGAACCGCAGATGAAGCAGATGGCCGCCGAGTTCCACAAGCGGCACCCGAACATCACGATCAAATTCGAGAACGCCCCCGCGGAACAGGCACAGCAGGTGCTCAGCACCCGCATCGCCGGCAACACCGCCCCAGACGTCGCCTACATCAACGCAAGCGACACCAGCGACTACGCCGCCAGAGGGGCCCTCGTCGACCTTGGCGGCTACATGCAGCGCAGCGAGATCGTGAAGCCGGACAACTACGTCGATGGCTTCAAGACGTTCGTCACCTGGAACGACAAGATGTGGGGACTGCCGTTCGACGGCGAGACGACCGGTCTGTTCTACCGGACCGACCGCTTCAAAGAGGCCGGGATCGACGGCCCGCCGAAGACCTGGGACGAGTTCAAGGCCGCCGCAGAGAAGCTCACCGACACGGCGAACGGCAAGTACGGCTTCGAGATGTTCGCCTCGGAGTCGGCGTACTACTGGTACCCCTGGCTCTACCAGGCCGGTGGCGACGCGCTGACGAAGGACGGCAAGGACATCGCCTTCGACAGCGCGCAGGGCAAGACGGCAGCCGACTTCTACGTGAACCTCGCCAAGTACTCCCCGCGGGACTACCTCAACTCCAACTCCTACGACGGCCGGGTGGCGTTCGCGAAGGGCGACGTGGCGATGTACGTGGCGGGCGCCTGGTTCGCCGGCACCCTCGCGGACGAGTACCCGAAGATCACGGGCAAGTGGGCGGCGGCGCCGCTCCCCGACGGGGTCGCCGGGTGCAAGACCACCATCGCCGGAGACTCGCTGGTGATGTTCAGCAAGACCAAGGTCTCCGACGCCGCGTGGCTGTGGATGGAGTTCCTATCGCAGCCCGACAACCTGGCCAACTGGACGTACAAGACCGAGGGTACGCTGCTGCCTCCGACGAAGTCGCTGCTCGGCGGCGCCGACCTCGCCAAGGAGAAGCCGGTCCTTAAGCCCTTCGCCGACTTGATGTCGTGCGGCGTCGCGAGCACGGTCTCCAATCCGAAGTACCCGCGGATCGAGACCATCCTCAACGAGGAACTCGGCAAGGCCATCTATGGCGACCAGACCGCCGCGGAGGCGCTGGACAACGCCGCCCAGCAGGGCCGGGCGATCCTCGCCCACTGACCGAGCGGCCACAGCACCGGCGATGCGTCACCAGGCCGGGCCGGCCCGGTGACGCACGGAGGAAAGGAGACGGTGATGGCGACGGCACGGCCGCCGGTGCGGACCGAGACGGACGCGGCGCCTGTGAAGACCGGCGGGCGATGGACTCGGCCACGCCTCAGACGCGAGATTCCGCACGGGAACCGGCGCGGCCTTCCGGCCCGGGTCTGGACGCAACGGTCGGCGTACGTCTTCCTGCTGCCCGGCATGCTGATCTTCTCGGTCTTCACGCTGGCCGCCCTGATCTTCGCCGTCTACCTGACATTCCACCGGTGGAGCATCATCGAGCCGGACAGGCCGTTCGTCGGCCTGGACAACTATCGCGACATGATCCACGATGAGCGGTTCACCGAGTCGGTGCTGAACACCATCTACTTCAGCGGCGCCTCGGTTCCGCTCTCGATGGCGATCGGACTGCTGCTGGCGCTTCTGCTCAACCTGCCGTTGCGGTTGCGCGGCCTGTTCCGGACCGCGTTCTACCTTCCGGTCGTCACCCCGTTCGTGGTCTCCGCCATCCTCTGGAAGTGGCTCTACAACGGTGACTACGGCATGTTCAACCACTACCTGCTGCAGGCGCACATCATCGACGCCCCCTTGCTGTGGCTGTCGGACAAGAACCTCGCGATGCCGGCGGTCATCCTGATGAGCGTGTGGGCGGGCACCGGCTTTTCGATGGTGGTCTACCTCGCCGGGCTGCAGGCGATCCCCGACGAGCTCTACGAGTCGGCCCGCATCGACGGTGCCGGCGTATGGCAACGCCTGCGGTACATCACGATCCCCATGCTCCGGCCCACCACCCTGTTCTTGCTCGTCATGGGGATCATCAGCTCGCTGCAGGTCTTCACCCAGATCTTCGTGATGACCAGCGGCGGACCGGTCAACAGGACGACGACGATGGTCTACTACATGTATCTCTGGGCGTTCAAGTACTTCGACATGGGCTATGCCAGCACCTTGGCGTTCGCGCTCTTCCTCATGCTGCTCGTGTTCACGGCGCTCCAGCTGCGCCTTGTCCGGCAGGGGTTCGAGGCATGAGCGGCATCGTCGAAGGAGTCGACCTGCGTCAGGCGGCGCCGAAGCCCGCTCCGCCGGCCCGACGGTCGCCGGGCCGGAAGCCGCGGAACGGGATCCAGTTCAGGTGGCAGCAGAAGGTGGTCACGTACCTGGTGCTCACCCCGCTCGCGATCTTGTTCGTGGCCCCGTTCGCATGGCTGATCAGCGCCTCGTTCCAGCCGATGGGGGAGATCTTCTCCACGTCGCCGCACTGGGTCCCCAACGACCCGACCCTGGACGGCTACAAGGGGTTTCTGGATGTCGGTCACCTCACCAAGGCCCAGCAGGGCCAGGGACACGGTGACTGGCGGTGGTTCGCGAACAGCGCCTTCGTCGCCATCATGATCACCGTGCTGCAGACGTTCTTCAACGCCCTGTGCGCCTACTGCTTCGCCAAGCGCCGGTTCCCCGGCCGCAACGTGATCTTCATGCTCTTCCTGGCGACGATGATGGTTCCCGGCCAGGTCACGCTCATCCCGAACTACCTGATCATCAAGCACATCCCGTTCTTCGGCGGCAACGACTGGATGGGGAACGGCGGGCACGGCTGGCTGGACTCCTACTGGGGACTGATCATGCCGGGGATCGTGTCGGCGTTCGGCATCTTCCTCATCCGTCAGTACATGCTCTCGATTCCAGACCAACTGCTGGAGGCCGCCCGCATCGACGGCGCGAGCGAGTTCCGGATCTTCTGGTCCGTCGTGCTGCCGCTGTGCGCACCGGCGCTCGCGGCAAACGCGATCTTCACCTTCCAGGGGGCGTGGGAGGACTTCTTCTGGCCCCTGATCATCCTGTCCAGCCCCGAAAAGATCACCGCGCCCGTGGGCCTCGCGCTGTTCGTGGTGCAGAACCGCACGTCCTGGACATTGCTCTTCGCCGGGTCGGTGATCGCGGCCCTGCCGATGATCATCGTGTTCCTCGTCTTCCAGCGGAAGTTCGTGCAGGGCATCGCCCTCACCGGTGTGAAGGGCTGATCGTGGCGACGGCGAATCCGGGGGGAGCCCGGGACGTGCTCACCCGGCTGCTCGAAGCCGGAAACGGCGTGCTCAGGTGTGAGCCGACTTGGGTCGCGCGCGACTTCCTGCCGCCGGGCCGGCGGCTGGGCCTTCCCGAGAACGCCTACGACGTCGGGGAGCGTGGCGCGATCTGCGAGCGGTGGCTCGCCTCAACGACGAAGGCGGACAACCGCGTCGGTCCCGAGGACGAGGGGCTCAGCCACGTCGTGGGGGAGCACGGTGAGCGGCTCCTGCTGCGCGACGCCGTGGCCGCCGACCCGGCGGCGATCCTGGGCGCGGCCTACGCCGCCTCACACCCCGCGGGACTGGGGCGGCTGGCGAAAATCTTCGACTACGCCTACCGGCTGCCCTACCACATCCATCCGCCCCAGGAGTTCGCGTCGCTGGTCGGCCGCAACGCCAAGGACGAGTCCTACCATTTCCTGCCGGGTGTCGACCCGGGCGCGCACCCGGAGACGTTCTTCGGCGTGCACCCGTGGATCGCGCAGGAGTCAGCGCACGAGGCGCTGCTGCCCTACCTCGCCGACTGGAACAGCGACCTGATCCTTCGGCATGCCCGCGCGGAGCTGCAGGTCGCCGGCGAGGGATTCCATGTGCCGTCCGGTGTGCTGCACGCCCCCGGCACGGCTCTCACCCTCGAGTTGCAGGAGGACTCCGACGTCCTGTCGATGTTCCAGGCGTTGAACGCCGGCCGGATCATCTCCAAAGACCTGCTGTTCAAGGACGTCCGTCCGCGGGACCGCGAGAAGCACGGCGAGCGGTTCCCGCTCGGCTTCGTGGACTGGGAGGTGAACGGCGACCCATGGTTCTACGAGAACCGCCACCTGAGCCCGCAGCCCGTCGTCGGCGCCGACGGCGATGGCGAGGAGACCTGGGTCTTCTACAACACCAGCAAGTACGCCGGGAAGCGTCTCGTCGTCCCGCCGGGCGGCGTCCACCGGCTGCGCGAGCCCGGCGTCTACAGCGTCTTCGCCTGGACCGGTGACGGCAAGCTCGCCGGGCACGAGGTGCGCGGCGGCGAGCCGGGCCGGGACGAACTAGTGGTCACCCACCACGCAGCGACCCGCGAGCACAAGGTCGCCAACACCGGAAGCGAGGACCTCGTGGTGTTCCTGTTCTTCGGGCCCGACCTCCACACCGAGGCGCCGTCCATCGCGGACCGTGCGCGGTGACCGGCGAGCTAACGGTCGGCCTGCTCGGGGCCGGCATGATCGCCGACGTCCACGCGCACGCCTACCGCGACTCCCCGGGCGTCCGGCTGGCCGCGGTTGCCGACCCGGTGCCGGGCAAGGCCGAGCGGATCGCCGACCGGCACGGCGCGAAAGTCGTGCCGGACCTCTACGCGCTGCTCGACCTCGGCGTCGACGTCGTCGACATCTGCACGCCGCCGACCGCCCATGCCGACGCCACGATCGCCGCCCTTCAGGCCGGCCGGCACGTGCTGTGCGAGAAGCCGATCACGCGCACCATGCACGAGGCGCGCCGCGTCCTTGCCGCCGCCGAGGCCGCGCCCGGCCTGCTCTCGATCGGGCAGGTGGCACGCTACGGCCCGGACCACCGGCTCGCCCGCGACCTGGCGGCATCGGGCGAAATCGGGCTCGTACGAATGCTCAGCCACTCGACGACGACGTCGCTACCGGGGTGGAGCGAGGGGGGATGGCTCGCCGACCCCGCGACATCCGGTGGGCCGCTGCTCGACCAGGCCGTGCACAGTTTCGACTACGCCCGATGGGTTATCAGCAGTCCCGCCGTACGCGTGCACTGCATGGCGGCCGACAGCGGCGCCGGCGCGCTGACCTACGCCCTGACGACGGTCCGCTACGAGAACGGCGCCATCGCGCACATCGAGTGCAGCTGGGCCCACCCGGCCTCGCGCGGCTTCAAGCTCCGGGCGGAGATCACCGGCACCGAGGGCCGGCTGTCGTGGGACTACGACCACATGATGGGCGGCGTACTGCACGCCCACGAGGGTGACACGGAGTGGTGGGACGTGCTCGGCGACCGCGAGTTCACCCACGAGCTGAGCGCATTCTTCCAGGCGTGCCGCGACGGCGGACCCCCGCCGGTACCCGCCGTCGAGGCGGTCGAGTCGCTGCGCACGGCGCTCGCCGCCCTCGAATCGGCCCGCACCGGCCAGACGATCGACCTGAACACGTGGGAGGTTTGATGAGCCGCAAGCCGGTCGGCGTCGCGATCCTCGGCGCCGCGCACATGGGCCACGCGTGGGCCTACTCGCGGGCGCTCACCGAGTCGCCGAACGCCTGCGTCGTGGGCCTGTACGACCCCGAGCCCGAGCACACCCGCTGGATCCACCAGGATTTCGGCGTACCACTCACCGGCGACGCCGAGGCGCTGCTGGCCTCGCCCGAGGTGGACGCCGTGCTGGTGTGCAGCGCCAACGACGAGCACCGCGTCCACGTCGAGCTCGCCGCCGCCCATGGCAAGCACGTCCTGTGCGAGAAACCGATCGCCACGACGGTCGAGGACGGCGAGGCGATGGTCGCCGCCTGCGCGGCCGCGGGCGTGCAGCTGCACCTGCCGTTCGTGTCCCGCTTCCTGCCCATGGTCGAGCGGGCGCGTGCGGCGGTCCGCGACGGCCGGTTGGGCGATCTGATCGGCCTGGTCGGTGGCAACCGCGGCCGCCCGCCGCTGCCCCCGGCGTACCCCGGCTGGATCACCGACCCGGTGGCCGCCGGCGGAGGTGCACTCATCGACCACTCCGTCCACGTCACCGACGTGATGCGGCACGTCAGCGGGCTCGAGGTGACCGAGGTGTCGGCCGAGGCCGGGTCGCTGCTCTGGAACCTCGACGTCGAGGACGTCGCGGTGGTCTCGTTGCGCATGGAGAACGGCGCGGTCGGCAGCATCGACCCGAGCTGGTCGGTGCCGGCGAACCACCCGCACGACTACGATTTCTACCTCCGCCTGGTCGGCACCGAGGGCTCGCTGGAGATCACCGACGGGGCCGAGGCGCTGAACGTCATCAGCGCGCGCGAGGGCGGTCCCCGGGGCCTGCGCCAGGCGTCGTTCGCCGAGGACGCCGATCGGGCGATGATCGAGGCGTTCCTCGCGTCGGTGCGCGCAGGCGTGATTGAGGACCCGTGTGCGACGGGGCAGGACGGCGTGCGCGCCCTGGAGGTCGCGCTGGCGGGCTACCGTTCCTCGAATCTGGGGCAGGTCGTCAAGCTCCGATAGCCCGGTGCCCGGTGATGCTTACGCGTGCAGCACGACCTCGCCGTCCAGCTGGGTGACCCGGTAGGTCTTGAGTCCGAAGCGCTTCGGCTCCAGGAGCGATCGGCCGCTCTCGAGGTCGAACTCCCAGCCGTGCCAGGGGCAGCGGATCACCCGGCCGGCCCTGCCGTAGACGTACTCGTGCGGCTCGGAGGCGACGAAGGTACCGCTCAGCGAGCCCGCGCACATCGACGCACCCATGTGCGGGCACCTGTCGATGATCGCGAAGAACTCCTCGCCGATGCTGATGACGCCGACCGGCCGCCCGTTCACCTCGACGATCCTGCACCCGTCCCGGCGCACCTCCTCGACGCTTCCGACCCGAACTTCCATGCGGCCCACCCACTGATTCGGCTATCGCCATGCCAATCGATTTGCTATGCATAACTTTGGCGGCTTTGAGCCATCTCCGCAACGACTGTCCGGACAGGAGTTCCCATGGCCGACCTGCTCGACCAGCCCATCGCAGAGGCGGCCGCACCGAGCCCCTACCGACTCGTCGACTGCGACGTCCACCCGATCACCAAGAGTGGCCTCGGGGAGCTCCGGCCGTTCCTGTCCCAGGCCGCGCAGCGTCGCCTGGGCCTCGACGAGCGCCGTAACCTCACCACGATCGGGCACCGCGAGGCGGTGTCGATCCCGCGGAACATGCTCTACCTCAACCCGGCCGGGGTGCTCCGCGACGACGCCCGCGCGCCGGACGGGTCCGCGCCGGGCGCCGACCCGGCCTTCACGGCGCAACAGCTGCTCGACGGCAACGGCATCGACCGTGCGGTGCTCATCGGCGGCGAGGTGCTCGGGCTCGGGGCCATGCCCGACCCGGATGCTGCAGCTATGATCGCCTCGGCGTACAACCAGTGGCTGGCCACGACCTGGTTCGATGCCGACGACCGGTACCGCGGCTACATCGTGGTCGGTGCGCAGGACCCGGTGCTGGCGGCCCAGGAGATCCGGCGCGCGGCCGAGGACGAGCGCTTCGTCGGCGTGCTGCTGCCGCTCACCGGCATCCTGATGGGGCTGCGGCACTATTACCCGATCTACGATGCCGCGAACGAGGTGGGCATTCCGGTCGCCGTCCACCCCAACTCGGGCGAAGGCATCTTCCGCACCTCGCCGCCGATGGCAGGCGGGACGCCGACGTACTACGTCGAGTGGCACAGCGGGCTCAGCCAGGTGTTCCAGGCGAACGTGATCAGCCTCGTCTGCCACGGGGTCTTCGAGCGCTTCCCGAACCTCAAGGTGATCCTCACCGAGGGCGGGCTGGGCTGGATCCCCGACGTGATGTGGCGGCTCGACAAGAACGTCAAGGGCCTGCGCGACGAGGTGCCGTGGGTGAGACGACTGCCCAGCGAGTACGTCGTGGATCACGTCCGGTTCACGACGCAGCCACTCCCTGAGCCGAAGCGCCGTCACCACCTGCACGTGCTCTGCGAGATCGCTCGCGCGGACCGTACCCTGATGTTCAGCTCCGACTACCCGCACTGGGACTTCGACGACCCGAGGCACGCCCTGGCGTCGCTGCCGCCGGCGATCAGGCAGCGGGTGAGCAGCGACAACGCCGTGGAGACGTACGGCGACCGACTGTGATGATCCGCGTCGATCCGGTGGCGCGTGAGGAGCCCTCCGGGTGGCCACCGCTATTTGGGAGCCGGCTCTGACCGGCGCCTTTGCGCCGGTCAGAGCCTGGGAGTGCACCCTGCCGAATCCGATCAGAGTGGTTTGCGTGCCGGAGCGTTCTGGAAGGCCTGCAGGATCGCGGTGTAGGCCGGCTTCGGCTGGAGGTTCTCGTCGAAGGGCAGCGGCCGGCGCGCGGCTCCATCCTTGCGCGGGAAGTCCTCCTGCAACCACGTGTAGCGGTCGCTCAGCCCGAAGTTGAGCACGACCTTAACCGCGGGCTCCTGGAGGGCCACGGACAGATATTGCGAGTACACGTCCGCCACGCCCGCGTCGCGGCTGGGGATGTCGGCGTTCAGGCCGTCGTCCTGAACATCCATCTCGGTGATGAAGATGGACAGCCCCCGCGCCGCGACGTCCGACAGGAAGGTCCGGTAGGCCGCCCTATCGAATTGCCGGCTGAAGCCGTTCGCATTCAGGTGTGCCTGGATCCCCAGCGCGTGCACCGGGACGTTCTTGCTCTGCAGATAGTCGATGGCCTTGAGTATCGACGTCCGCCGAGCCGCCGCGTTCGACCCGGTCTCGAATCCGAACTCGTTGATAAGGAGCAGAGCGTTCGGGTCACACTGGTGGGCGAGGTTGAACGCCTCCTCGACGAAGGTCGGCCCGATCGTCTGGTACCAGGGCTCGACCGTCCAGAACCCGTTGGCGTCCTTGCGCCGCCCGTCGGTCACCTCATTGGCCACCACCCAGGCCATCACCTGGCCGGCATAGTGCGTGACCTCCTGCTGAATCGTCCCGAACAGAAGGTCGCGCGCATCCTGGGTGCTGAGGTTGTAAAGGGCGTCCGGGTCCCACCCGTCACCCAGTCCCTCGTCCCAGACCAGGTGCGCCGCGAGCACCGGCTGAGCGTTGCCGGCGGCGAACGACACGATCTGGTCGCCGTAGCTGAAGTCCAGGGGCGAGCTCTGCGTCGGCTTGAGTCGATACCACAGCAGGTCGTCCTCGGTGAGCAGCATCCCACTCTCGCGCGCATACAGCGCCGCGAAGTCGGGGTCCGGCTGCACCTGCCACGTCGCGGTCGAGGAGCCGTACCGGATCCCCTTGGCCAGCGCTGCCTGATACAGATTGCCTGTCGGTGCCGCCCAAGCCGCTCTCATGTTCATGAACTGCGACGCACCACCACCCAGCAGCACCGCGGCTCCCATGCCGCCGACGAGGAACGACCTCCGACGGAGACCTCTCTGACCTGCCATCGCATTCTCCTTCACCGAGTTGTTCGAAGAACTGCGCCTGAGGTGCTGTGACAGCGGTCAGGCGACCAATGGCACAGCGCTGGCCGCCCGTGGTGAGCCGATCCATTTCCACTTTGCAAATCGATTTACATACATATACACCCGTCGACCACCTCGTGGGAAGGCCCAAGAGTGAGCCGACCGTGAGTCGGTCGCCGGCAGTGGAGCCCAGCAGAGTGGTCACTAGGGCACCATGGCTGCGCCAGGCACCAGGACGTGCTTGGTGGTGACTCGGCGGGAGTCGAGGTGACGGCCTGGAGTGGTCGCCGCATGACGGCCACGGGTCAGGCCGGTTGGAGGAACTCCAGCAGTTGGCTCGTGAGTTCGGCGGGGCGTTCCTCGAAGATCCAATGGCCACGGTCCTGCGCGCCAAGACACGGCAGCGGAGCGCAAGGCCGCCCGGGTAGGCCGGGTCCCTACCGGACCCGGCCGGCCGTCGGCGGTGGTGGCCGCTCCGTCGTCAGCCCTTGTGCCACTTCTGGTTGGCCGTGCCCGCGCAGTCCCAGATCTGGAGCTTCGCGCCGTCGCTGCCGTTCCAGTCCTTGATGTCGACACACTTGTTGGCCTGGAGGTTGACCAGGTCCCCGGCCGCGTTGAGGGTGAACTGCTGGGCGCCGGTGCCGTTGCAGGTGTAGAGCTGAACGACCGCGCCGTTGGCGGTGGACCCGGCGTCGACGTCCATGCACTTGTTGTTCTGGCTCTGCAGGGCCGTGCCGGTGAACGTCCACTTCTGCGCGTTGGTGCCGTTGCAGGGCCACATCTGCAGCTGGGCGCGGTCGACGAAGTTCGAACTCGGCACGTCGATGCACTTGTTGTTCCAGTTGCTCACCACGGCCACCCCGGCGCCGGGGCTGCCACCGCCGCCGCCGAACGGGCTCAGGATCAGCCCGGCCGCGCGCGGGTCGCCGTCGTGGACCAGGGACTCGAAGCCGCCGACGTCGTCGAAGGCGAACGCGTACGCCTTGCCGTCGGCCATGTTGGCGTGGATCAGCCGGGCGTACTGGTTGGTCGGGTTGCTCCGGTAGAAGTCGGCGGCGTTGGTGCTGGGCTGGGTGTCGATCGTGCCGAGCGTGCCCCGGTTCAGCGCGGCGCAGAGCGTACGCGAGATCGGCCCGACCACCTGGTCGTTCGGCGCGGGCAGGTCGCCGTCACAGCCCCAGACGCTCGCCGAGGAGGGCCGGTTGAAGGAGGCGACCACCTGACCGCTGCCGTTGGTGAAGGTCATGGTGCTGCCCGAGGTCCGCCCGTAGTACCGGATGCTTGGCTGGTCGGCGAACGGCACCACGGTCAGCGTCTTCGTGGTGTACGCGTTCCACGCGGCGGCGATATAGGAGTCCAGGTAGGTGGCGCTGAGCAGGCCGGCGCCGGCGGCCTTGCCGGGGGCCAGGACGCGGAGCACGGTCCCGTCCGACCGGGTGTGCACGGTGTTGGCCCAGCCCGGCTGGGCCCGGATCCCGTCGACGACGGCGGTGCGCCCGTTGGCCACCAGGTCGCCGGTCCGCTTGGTGACACCGGTGGCGCCGGTCACGGTCACCGCGTGCGGCACCGCGAACATGTCCACCTGGGAGCTGTTCAGCCACAGCCCGGCGTCGTTGTAGGTGAATTCGCTCCAGTCGAAGAGGATGTCCCGGTTGGCGTCGCCGGCCGCCCACGGGGCGGGTTGCACCAGCCCGTCCGGCGTGAGGAAGAACTTCAGCTTCTGCCCGAGCGCGAAGTAGACCCGCCCGGAGAAGCCGCGCGGCAACTGGATCGTGGTGCTGCCGCCGGTGCCGGCGCCCGGGATGGAGGCGTCTGGCGCGGGTGACGGCGGGATCTGCCCGCCGGTCCAGGGGACGAAGGTGCCGCCGGAGGTGACGTAGCCGAGCCGGCCGGTGGCCAATTGGGTGCCGATGACGTACAGGTAGACCGGGTCCGCGCGGCCGGTGGTGTTGGTGACGGTGACGGGCAGCAGCGCCGGACCGACCGCGCGGGCCGGGGTGGCGGCGACGGTGCCTGCGACGCCGACGAACAGGGCGGACGCGACGGCGAGCAGCTTTCTTCGGAGACGCATTGATACCACCTCCGGGGAACGGGACGGGAGAGAGCGCTTGGAGTGATCGGCTCGGGTGGTTGCAGGTGGGGTGTGTGGGCTTCGGGCATCGCCGATCGCGGCAGCCGGCGTGGTTCCGCTCGCCTGTGGAGGCCGGCGGGCACGATCGCGGTTGGCCCGGCGGCGAGCGCCGCCGGGGTCCGGTCCGCGACCCGGCCTCAGCCGGTGCGCCACTTCTGGTTGGCCGTGCCCGCGCAGTCCCAGAGTTGCAGGCGGGCGCCGTCGGAGTTGTTCCAGTCCTTGATGTCGACGCACTTGTTGGCCGGTGGATTGACCAGGTCTCCGGCGGCGGAGAGCACGAACTGCTGGGCTCCGCTGCCGTTGCACCAGGCGATCTGGATGACCGCGCCGTTGTCCCGGGAGCCCCAGGCGACGTCCATGCACAGGTTGTTCTGAGTACGCAGCGTGCCGCCGGTGAAGGTCCAGCTCTGCGCCAGGGTGCCGTTGCAGGTCCAGGTTTGCAGCGGTACGCCGTCGGAGAAGTTGGAGAACGGCACGTCGATGCAACGGTTGTTCCAGTTGCTGGTGATCCGCGTCCCGCCGCCGGTCGTGGTCAGCGACAGTCCGTAGACGCCGAGGATCTCGTTGACCGGCTGGAACCACATGGTGCTGCCGTTCGTGCAGTTGCCGGTGCCACCGGAGGTGACGCCCTGGGCCTGGTCGCCGGAGAGCCAGGACCCGCCGGAGTCGCCAGGTTCGGCGCAGGCGTTGCTGCGGGTCAACCCGTAGACCGCGCCCTGCGCGTAGTTGACGGTCTCGTCCCGGCCGAGGATCGTGCCGCAACGCCAGCCGGTGGTCCGGCCCGAGCGGCACACCGAGCTGCCGATCACCGCGTCACGCGAGCCGGCCACGGGCGCGTTGCCGCCGGCGTAGTTGTTGACCCACGGTCGCGGGGTCCAGTTGCTGTTCGTGCGTACCCACGCGTAGTCGTTGCCGGGGAAGGACGAGCCGGCGAAGGTGCCCTGGGCCACGTTGTTGTAGCCGAGGGTGGAACTGCCCGCGCCGCCGCAGTGTCCGGCGGTGACGAATCCGCCCGCGACGGCGAAGCCCACCGAGCAGAGCACGTTTCCGTTGATCACGAACTGGTCGCCGCCGCGGATGTCGTACACGGGTCGGGGCACGTTCGCCTCGGCCACGTAGCGGACCAGGGCGCGGGGTGCTCCGCTGGCCGTCACGAAGGACGCGGCCGCCGCCGTGTGGCCCGGCTCGACCAGCACGACGACGGAGTTGCCGACGGTGTCGGCGTACCAGCCACGTACGACGGTGGCCGGCCGGTGGCGCGCCGCGTACCGGTCGAGGGTGGCCCGGGCGGCGACGAGTGTGGTCAGGCTGTGGCTGACCAGCCGGGGCTCGGCGCCTTCGGCGCGGACGGTGGCGGCGGCCGCCGGGTCGGTGACCGCGACGGTCAGCCGGCGGCCGTCGGTCAGCCAGGCACCGGCGTACCGCGCGCCCAGCCGGGCCCGCAGCCGCCGGTCGATCACCGTCGCCCCGGCCTCGACCCGGAGCCGGGCGGCCACCTCACGGTCGGTGAGCCCGAGATCCCGGCGCATGGCCTCGGCCATGCCGGGGGTGAGACCGGTCGCGTCGGCGGCGCCGGCGGTGCGTGGTGGTTGCGCCGCCGCGGCGGTGGGTGGGGCGGTCAGGCCGGCGGCGAGGATCCCGGTGGCGAGCAGCCCGAGGAGCTTGTTCATCGATCTCCTTCCGGCCGGGCCCGAGGGGTGCGGGACCGGCATGAGACGGGAAGAGAGCGCTCTCTCATAGAAGAGTGCCTATTGGTTAACTTTCTTGTCAAGTCACGTCGAGCGTGCCGGGCGGGACCGGCACGCCCGCCCGGCACGCCGCCGGCCACTGCGCTACTGCTTGAGAACAACCTCATGGCTGCAGCTCCCCCAACCAAGGACCTCGCCGTGGCGTTGCGCAAGCAGCAACACGTTGACGATGCCCTGAGCAGAATCGCTCGCTTCCCGATCTGTGCTGCCGGCAGCATGTCGAAATGAGAGCGAGCTTCAGCGGTGAGGTGGCGACGTACTACGCGAGGCACCGACGCGGTTACCCGCCCGAGGTGCTCGACGCCCTCGTCGAAGCGTTCGGCCTCGGCGCCGGGGACACAGTGGTCGACCTCGGCTGCGGCACCGGCCAGTTGAGCCTCCCGCTCGCCGCCCGGGTCGGGGCCGTCATCGGCGTGGACCCGGAGCCGGACATGCTGGCATTGGCCCGCCAGGGCGCACTCGACGCTGCAAGAGCCAACGCCACGTGGCTGCTCGGCGCTGACAGCGACCTGCCCGCGCTGGGCCGGCTGCTCGGCGACCGGGCGATCGGCGCGCTGACCGTCGCTGTCGCTATCCACTTCATGGACCGCGACGCGCTGTTCAGGGCCGTCCGGCCGTTGCTGCGTCCAGGCGGTGGCGTCGCCGTGGTCACTAACGGAGCGCCGCTGTGGCTGCAGGACGCCGAGTGGTCCGGGGCACTGCGCGAATGCCTGGAACGGCTGCTCGGGCACCCGGTCACAGCGACGTGCCAAACCGACGAGGCCGGCCGCCTACGCAACCAGAATGCCCTCGTTCGCGCCGGCTACCGATACGCGGAGTCGTCGGTGCAGTACGACGCTCCGCTCACCATCGACGACATGGTTGGCGGCGTCTTCTCCGCCGTGTCGGCCGACCGGCTGCCCTCAATGCAGGGCCGAGCCACGTTTACCGCCGAGGTCCGCGACGCCCTCGGAGGGCGCGACAAGGTCACCGAGCGGATCCGCGTCTGGCTGCAGTTCGGCACGCCCGATTGAAAGCTGCACCTCTCCCAACTACAGCCTTCCCACCTCCACGGCCTTCGTCGGCCGCCGGGCAGTCACACACCCGGCGGCGTTCCACTCGTCCAAGAGCCGCACCAGCCAGGTTGAAAACAGCTCACTGCCCTCACTGCCCTCACCAACGGAGGTCATCGTGGCAATACCGGTTGACGCAGGCCGTCCAGGTGACATCTGGAGACTTCACGCCGACGACCGGCCTGTGCGGATCGTTATGATGCCTCGGCTGCGAGCTCCATGCCTCACAGCACGAGCATGCGCGCTGGCCGCTGGCGAGCGATGAGCCGCGGCGGACGACGGAACGCAGCCCACGGCCTGCGCGGCGTGCCGGGCGCTAACCTGCCGTGCGTGGACTACCGCGTCGGGGACGTGCTGCGTATCTCCTGCCCGTTCACGCCAACGGTCGTCGCGAGCGTCGACGAGGCGTACGTCAGCGTTCGCTGGCCCTGGTGGGAGATCGACCCGGACGCGGAGGGCGTGTGCTGGAACGGCGAGGTGGCCCTGGGCCACGCCGATCCGGACGAGCTGTACGTCATCGACCCGCCCGCCGCCCACCTCGCACCTGGTGAGGCCTGCCGGGTTGGTATCCCGGCGCGGATCATCCACATCATCGAGGTTCACGAGTACAGTCCGCCGCAGGAGACGGGCTGGCTGCCCCGCCCGAGCCTGAGTCTGGTTGTCCTGCGCGCCGGTGAGGCCCCGGATGCGGCATCGGAGTTCCAAGGCACGAGCATCGAGCCCGGCGGCGGTGTCACGCTCGAACTGGTCTTCCGGCCGTACGCCTTCCTGGAGATCGGCGACGACGTTGCCGACGCCGATGGTCGTGCGTGGCACTTCGACGGTCCATGGACCTGTGCCGCTTACGACGGCGCGGCGGGCGTGCCGGTCTGGCCCCTGACCCTCCTGGCCGGTCAAGCGGATCCGGAGGCCGTCACGGCCGCGACCGCTACCGGATCACACGAAGCCGAAGTCAGCCGCTGGCGCCGAGCGGCCGGCTTGCACGACGTGGCTCAGACCCGCTGAACAGGCCACGGTGTCCCGAGCTACCAGCGACCGCCCTGGTATCCGGATCTGCCGCGTTGCGCCTCGGTCGGCACGGTACGAGCCCAGTAGTACTCAACGGACCGGATCCGAGGGGCGCGGAGGATGGCGAATAGGCGCGCGGTGCGCTCCACTGCTACGAGGTGGACTGCCTGGTCTCGCCCGGCTACAGACTTCCCGAGTCCGGCCAGTTGGACCAGTGGGTGTTGGACGGCAGGCTGGGCGCGTACCGCCTGAGGTCGCCGGTCGTCAGGACATCGGCGATCTGGCGGAAGGCCTCAGACTCGCTGGGTCGTAGCCCGCCAGCCAGATCGGGGTGGTTCCACTGGTCCAGTCGCAGCACCTCGGGTATGTCGACCCGGATCCGGCGCCGCAGTTCCTCCTCGTCGGCCAGGAGGAGTTCGCGATGGCGCGGAACGAGCCGGCGGAGCACGTCGACCATGTCCTCGCCTGGTTTGGCGGCAACAGCGATCTTCTGGCCACGAATCACTACCGGTCCTCCCCGGTAGGTCTCGGGCTCGTCGAGGTCCTCTATCTCGTCCCAGTTGTCGACCCGATCGAGGAAGTCACTGTTGTCCAAGCCAGGTTCGCCGCTGGTCAAGCAGTTGCCGAACACATGGAGCACGTCGATGAGGTTGCCGGCCCGTGGCGAGTAGCCGACCGTCTCGATGATGAGGGCCCACTGCCCACCGTCGCGATACCCATGGAGCCGAGCATCGACAGCGTAGTAGTAGCCGTGGCCAAGGTCCGGAAACAGGAACTCCTCGGCTGCGGCGTCGAGCTGTTCGAGGATCTCGGCCGAGCGCACAGCCGAGCAGTGTAGCCCGCCACGCCGGCGACCCGGAACGTCCGTATCTGCCGCCGACCGAGCGTCACTGCCGAGAACTGTAAAGCCCGTTGACCGGCAGTCATCGGCTGTGGCCGGAGTGTGTGGTGCGTTCTGAGGCCAGGATGGTGGCGCTGAGTTCGTTCACGAATGCCCGGACGTCGTCGGCGCTGCCGTGGTCGGTGTCTTGGCCGGAGTTATACCACCAGTCGCGTGCCCAGATGATGAGGTGTGCCCATCGGGGGCGGGCGGTGATGGTCTGGTCGGCGGCCTGTCGTTTGGACAGTTGCCGGCCGTGCTGGAGGCGTTGGAAGGCTCGGCAGATGGTGAGCACCGCGTAGGACTGGGCTCCGGGGGTGGTCATGTGGATTACCCAGGTCGGCCAGTCGCGGACGTGGTCGAGCAGAGCCGAGCGGAGGAGGGTGGGGTCGACGGCGGGTAGCAGTGTGTCGGCTGGGGGTCCCAGCATTCTGCGGCCGTGGTCGTGGACGGCGGACCAGGTCACGATGCGGTGGGTGGTGGCGGGTAACAGGTGCAGCAATTCGCCGGGGCTGACCCGGGCGATGACATGGTCCCGGTCGATGCGGCCGTGCGCTGCGTCGCGCGCGGCAGCCAGTGATACGTATTCCACCTCGATCCTGCCGGCCCACTGCGGGTGCTGCCGGTCAAGGTCCGTGTGCAGTGCGGCGAGCACGGCGAGGAGGTTCTCGTCCGGGTCGCTGTCGAGTACCGCGAGCAGATCAAGGTCACTGCGGTCCGGGGCGAAGTCGCCGGCTATCAGCGAGCCGTGCAGGTACAGGCCCAGAAGCTTGTCGGCCAGCGCAGGACTCCACGCGTCACGAAGATCGGATAGAACCATCGCGGGTGGTGCCATCAGGTCATCCTGCGCTGCCGCCCGCCAGCCCGCCACCGAGTAAACGCGGGTAGTCGGTGACACGACCCGCACCGGCCAACAACGCAATTACCCGGAGTAGCAGGGGCCAGCCGACCAGACGGGGAGGCGCAGGCACGCGCACCTGCCGACGTAAGGGCATCGGTGCCGAAGGCGCAGATCCGTGACACGTTGTAGGGGGCACAAACGGTCACGGGCGTTCTGCTATGACCTTGCCCACCAGGAGTTTGCTGACCGTGATCTTCGTCCTTCCAACGTGCGGCTATGACCCGGCGGTGGGCCAAAACTGCGGGGCGGGGGACTTCGGCGAGGAGCCGAGATGAGGGCGCCTCGCGGTTCGGGTGTCGGGAGTCCGCAGGGGTCGGCTACGGGGCGGGGTGCCGCTACCCGCCACTAGTGGAGCGGTCCATGCCGATTGCAGCCGAGCGGTACGGCGTTGGGACGGTGCGACCGTCGGCCTTCAGCCCCCTTCCCCATGGACCGAGAATACTGTATCGTTCGATACAGAAATGTTGAGCGAGCGAGAGGGGAGGGCTCAGGTGACGCATCTGGCCGGCAAGGTCGCCCTGGTGACCGGGGGAAGCCGGGGCATCGGAGCAGCGATCGCGGCCCGCTTGGCGCAGGACGGCGCCGACGTGGCGCTGACCTACCTGAGCGCCGGTGAGAAGGCCAAGGCCGTCGTCGCCGCGATCGAGGAGGACGGCCGCAGGGCATTCGCCGTCCAAGCCGACAGTGGGGACGGCGCGGCGGTCGTGGCGGCGGTCGAGCGCGTGGTCGCCGAGTTCGGCCGGCTCGACATCCTGGTCAACAACGCCGGCGTCTTCCCGTACGCGTCGATCGAGGACGTGTCGACCGAGGAGGTCGACCGGACCCTGGCGGTGCATGTGCGCGGTGTCTACCTGGCCACCCAGGCGGCGGTGCGGCGGATGGGCGACGGCGGTCGGGTCATCAGCATCGGTAGCTGCTTCGCCGAACGTGTCCCGTACGCCGGGGTCAGCCTGTACGCCATGAGCAAGAGTGCGCTGATCGGCATGACCCGGGGCCTGGCCCGCGACCTCGGCCCGCGTGGCATCACCGTCAACGTGGTGCACCCGGGCTCGACCGACACGGACATGAACCCGGCCAGCGGCGACGGTGCCGACCACGAACGCAGCTTCATCGCCCTGGGGCACTACGCCGAGCCTGCGGACGTCGCGGCCACGGTGAGCCACCTCGCCGGCCCGGGCGGCCGGTACATCACGGGCACCTCGATCGCTGTAGACGGCGGATTTGCCGCCTGAGTCCGTCGTTCACGGCCGCCGACCACGGGTGCCGATCCGGCACCAGTGGTTGGCGGCCGCCGACTCCGAAGGGAACAGCCCGTGGCCTGGATCATTCTCATCGCCGCCGGCCTGCTCGAGGTGGTGTGGGCGACCGCGCTCAAACACACCGAGGGGTTCACCCGCTTCTGGCCTTCGGCGCTGGCCGTCTCCACCGCCGTGCTGAGTTTCGTGCTGCTGTCATGGGCCATGAAGAACCTGCCCGTCGGGACCGCGTACGCGGTGTGGGTGGGCATCGGTGCCGTCGGCGTGGCCGTCGCCGGTATCGTCGCCCTGGGCGAAAGCGCCTCACCGCAGCGGTTCGCTTTCCTCGCCCTGATCCTCGTCGGGATCATCGGACTCAAGGCCGTGGAGGGCTGAACCGTTCAGCGGGACCCCGGCCCCGCCGCCTGCCGGCCTTGATTGCCAGACTCCTCCGCGGCAGCCGGGCAAGAACGACCGACCCGCGGTTCGCCGGATCGGGGAATCCTGTCAGAGTGAAGCGATTACCCGGGTTCACCGGTGCATGGTCAAGTGGTTCGGAGCCAGGAAAGGAACGCAGACAGTGGGTACGCGAGGACGGCCACGTACCTTCGACCGAACCGCTGCCCTCGACCGGGCCATGCAGGTTTTCTGGGAACGCGGCTACGAAGGTACCTCCCTCACGGACCTGACCACGGCCATGGGCATCGCGTCTCCCAGTCTGTACGCCGCATTCGGAAACAAGGAGGCACTGTTCCGGGAGGCGGTCGCCCACTACAACGCCACCCATGGCGCCGTGCCGCAACGCACGCTCGAGCAGGCACCGACCGCCCGGGCGGCAATCGAAGCGCTGCTCCAGCACAACGCGTACGCCTACGTGGAGCCCGGGCATCCGACCGGCTGCCTCGTCCTGTTGGCGGCGACGACCGGGGCGGTCGAGAACGACCACATCCGGCAGTTCATGACGGCATGCCGGACGGAGGACCTGGCCACCCTGCAGCGGCGCATCGAGCGCGGGGTGGCCGAGGGCGACGTGCCGCCCGACACGGATTCCGCCGCCCTGGCCCGTTTCATCACAGCGGTGCTCCAAGGCATGTCCGCGCAGGCCCGCGACGGGGCCGACCAGACCGCGCTGAGCGACGTCGTCGCATACGCGATGGCCGCGTGGGACGCTGTGACAGGTAGGCCGATCGGCGCCGCCGACAGTTGAGCTACGCCGGCACCGGACACGGTCAGCGTGTGGAAGCCAGGCATATCCACCGAGTGCGCATCCGCCGGGTCGGGTTTGCGGCCGTCGCCGGTGGCGAACACCCGCACCTGCGCCGACAGCTTCGCCGGCACGTCCACCACCGTCTCACCGTCGTGGACCAGGCGGTGAGCTAGGGCTTGACGCCCAGTACCGGGCACGGCGCATCGAGCAGGATCTGCTGGGCGGTGCTGCCGAGCAGGAGCTTGCCGACCGGGGTCCGGTGCCGGAGCCCGATGACGACTAGTGCCGCATTCGTCTCTTCTACGGCCCGCAACAGTTCCTCTGAGGGTTCTCCCCGGCCCACCTCCTGTACCACCCGATGCTGGATGCCCGACTCGGCGAGCAGCCGTTGGAGTTCGTTGAGGTGCTGGCGGCTGGCCAGGTTGCGGTCGACGTAGGCGTCGCCGCGGCTGACGTTCACGACATACAGGGAGGCGCCTCGCAGGCGAGCCTCGTCCACGGCGGCGCGAACTGCTGCCTCGCCGGCTGGAGTGGGTGTGTAGCCGACGACGATCGTGGTGTCCGGAGCCGGCGTGGCCGTCCTCTCAGTCCTCATCGGCGAAGGCCAGCTTGCTCGTGCCCTCGACGGGTCGACCGCGCAGTCGGGCCACCACCTTGGGCGCGTAGGGGAGCAGCAGCGCCAGTAGGGCGAGCGCCAGGATGGCGACGGTGAGCGGCCGGTGCAGGAATACGGTCAGGTCGCCGTTGCCGATGCTCAGCGCCCGGCGGAACTGGTCTTCGAGTTCCGGCCCGAGGATGGCACCCAGGATCGTGGGTGCGATCGGGAAGTCGAATTGGCGCATGAGGAAGCCGACGATGCCGATGGCGTAGGCGATCAGGATGTCGGTGATCGCGCCGGAGACGGAGTAGATCCCGAGCGTGGCGAACACCAGGATGCCGGCGTAGAGCAGCGGCCGTGGGATCTCCAGCACTTTTACCCAGAGCCGGATGAGCGGGAGGTTCAGCGCGAGCAGCATCACGTTGCCGAGGAACAGCGATGCGATGAGCGCCCAAACCAGGTCCGGGGACTTGTCGAACAGTTGCGGTCCCGGCTGCAGGTTGAAGATCTTGAACGCTGCCAACATCACCGCAGCCGTCGCGGAGGTCGGCAGGCCCAGCGTCAGCAGCGGCACCAGTACGCCGGAGAACGAAGCGTTGTTGGCGGCCTCCGGCCCGGCGACGCCTTCGATGGCGCCCTTGCCGAACTCCTTGCGGCCGCGGGACCGTTGTTTCTCGTAGGAGTACGACAGGAAGGTCGGCAGTTCGGCGCCTCCGGAGGGCAGCACACCGAACGGGAAGCCGAAGGCGGTGCCCCGCAGCCAGGGCGCCCAGGAGCGGTGCCACTGGTTGCGGCTGAGCCACATGAATCCGCCGGATGCGGGCTCGAGCGGGGTCACCGAGCCCGGCCGGGTGCGGCCCTTGACCAGGACGTACAGCGTCTCGCCGATCGCGAAGAGGCCGATGATGAGCAGCACTGAGTCGATCCCGTTGAACAGCATCGGGCTGTCGAAGGTGAATCGGGGCTCGCCGGAGACGCCGTCGAGGCCGATGAAGCCGATCGAGATACCGAGCAGCAGGGACGCCAGTCCACGTACCAGCGAGCGGCCGACCAGGGAGGTCACCGTGACCAACGCCAGGATCATGAGCGCGAAGTAGTCGGTGGCGCGGAACGAGATGGCGATGCCGGCCACCGGCTTGGCGACGAGAGCGAGCAGGACGGTCGAGATCAGTGCCGCCGCGAAGGAGCCGATCGCCGCGGTTGCGAGTGCGGCGCGGGCCTGCCCGCGTTTGGCCATCTCGTGGCCCTCGATGGCGGTCGCGACGGACGCCGACTCCCCAGGCGTGTTGAGCAGGATCGACGTGGTGGACCCGCCGTACATGGCGCCGTAGTAGATGCCGGCGAACATGATGAACGCGGGGATCGGGTCGTCGAAGTTGTAGGTGACCGGTAGCAGGAGAGCGATGGTCACCGCCGGGCCGATCCCGGGCAGCACGCCGACCAGCGTGCCGAGTGTCACCCCGATCACCGCGAACAGCAGGTTCTCCGGCGACAGGACCGTCCCGAATCCCCCGAGCAGTTCAGCGAAGGAGCTCACAGGCCCAAAACCCCTTCCGGGAGATGCACGCCGAGGGCGCGCGTGAAGGTGAGATACACGAGCAGTGACAGCGCGACCGCGACGATCAGGTCACGGAACCATTGGCGGGAGCCCATGGCCCGGGACGCGCCCAGGAAGAACAGGCTGGTGGCGATCACGTAGCCGAGCGGGTCCAGCAGGTAGGCGTAGATCACGAGCAACACCACCAAGGCGGCCGCGCCCAGCATGTGGGTGAACCGCTCGGCCGGCAGGTTGTCGGCACGCCTGACAAGCCGTGAGACCTGCTGCACCAGGTAGATGAGCGCCAGCACCGTCCACAGCGACGCGACTACGAAGGGCATGAATCGCGGACCGCTGGGCTCGAAGCCGCCTCCCTTGATGTTGAAGGTCTGCGTGAGCATGAGCACGCCGAGGGCCAGCATGACCACTCCCACCAGGAGCGGACCGACCGGTGAGCGCCCGGCCGCGCTGTGCTCCTCGGCACCCGGCTGGTCGGGCTCCGCTTCGTGCACCGCGATCTCCGGGTCCCGTACGGCGGAGTCCCCGCGGCCAGGGGCTCCGCCGTGCGTCGGGTTCGGGTGACTCACAGCCCGAGGTCCTTGTACAGCTGCTCGACGCGCTTTGTCTCGCCCTCGATGTACTGCTGTGCCTCGGCACCGGTTTTGTAGAAGTCGTCCCAGCCGTTGGTCTTGAGTACGTCCTTCCACTCCTGGGTTTCGTGCAGCTTGTCCACGAGGTCGGTGACCGCCTGCTTGTCCTTGTCGGAGAGGCCCGGTGCGGCGACCACGGCGCGCCAGTTGCTGAAGTCGACGTCGTAGCCGGCGTCTTTGAGGGTGGGGGCCGGCTTGCCCGCGACCTCCTGCGGCGTTGCGGTGCTGATGGCCAGCAGGCGCATCTTTCCGGACTCGATCTGGCTCTCGAACTCGCTGACGCCCGAGACCCCGACGCCCACGTCGCCGGACAGGATGCCCGCGGTGGCCTCACCGCCGCCTGAGTATCCGACGTACTTGAGCTTGCTCGGATCGGTGCCGGCGGCCTTCAGCAGCTGGCCGGTGACGAGGTGGTCGGAGCCGCCGGCGCTGCCGCCGCCGAAAGTGACCGACGAGGGGTCCTGCTGGTAGGCGTTGACGACGTCCTGGATGGTCTTGTACTTCGAGTTCGCCGGCACGACGAAGGCCTCTGCCTCGGCGGTGAGGGTGGCGATCGGCGTGGTGTTCTTCAGGGAGACCGGCGAGTTCGCCCGGGTGAGCGCGCCGATCATGACCAGTCCGGTCATCATCAGCGCGTGCGGGTCGCCCTTCTCCTTCTGGAGCTGGGCCAGCCCGGTGGCACCACCGCCGCCCGCGACGTTGAAGACCTCGACCGGTTTGTGGGCCAGGTTCTTCTTCTGGATGACCTGCTGCATGGCCCGAGCGGTGGAGTCCCAGCCACCGCCGGCCGCCGCCGGCACCATGAAGTTGATCGTCTTGGACGGGTACTGATCCGATGACGACCCGCCGGCGTTCTGGCCACATGCCGCCAGGGCGGTGCTCAGGGCCAGACCCGCCGCGATCGCGGCAGTACGTCGAGTAGCCGGGCGCCGAACCGCACGCATGGCCTTCCTCCTCAGGGGTGATGGTGCTGGTGGGGGTGGGTGAGTGCCGTCACGCTAGCGCAAGCAAACCGCTATGTGAACCCCCCGGACCGCGTAATGGTTTGGGAGTCGAGAAGGCCGAGTCGTTGGCCGGACTTGACTCGCTCAAACCATCTGCCGGTATGGTGATACCGCCACGCGGTTGATTCAGGAGGCGTTATGGCCCGGCCCGACGAGACGGAACCGCACGACGGTGGGGTGCGCAGCATCGCCCGCGCCATCGACGTGCTGGCGCTGTTCGACACCACGCACCCGACCCGGACACTCCGGGACCTGGTGGCCGCCACCGGCCTGCCGAAGACGACCGTGGTCCGGGTCTGCGCGACCCTCGAAGCCCGTGGCCTGCTGCTCCGGCCTAGTGAGACGACCTACGCCCCAGGGCCGGCCTTCCTCAGGTGGGCGCATCTGGCAGCGTCGCTGTGGGACGTCTCGGACCACACCCGCGCGATGATGCGCGAACTCGTCGACCGGTGCGGTGAAACCGTGAACGTGTACGTCCGGCAAGGCACGGAGCGGGTCTCGATCGCGCAGGAGGAGGGTACCGCGACGGTACGAAGCGTCGTGCCACTCGGCGTACCGATGCCGTTGTCACGCGGCGCGACGGCGCGCGTGCTGCTGACCGGCGCCCCGAACGGACTGCTGGAGCGGCTCGCTGCGGCGGAAGGCCTCGACCCAGAGGCCCTCGCCCGCACGGTCGCATCGACACGCGAGACCGGGTACGCCTTCAGCCACGGCGAACGTGAACTCGGAGCTTCCGCGGTGGCCGCCCCGATCGTGGCCCACGACGGCCGGGTGCTCGCCGCCCTCTCGGTCAGCGGCCCCACCTCGCGGTTCACCGCCGACCGCATCGCGGCCTACGTTGACGCGGTGGTGACTGCCGCCCGGCGGATCAGCGACCAAGGGCTCGGCAGCGTGGAGGCATTCCTGTGACCGGCGCACCCCTGCTCTCCGGGGTCCGTGTGCTGGACCTGACCAACGTGCTGGCCGGCCCCTTCGCGGGCTACCAACTCGCCCTGCTGGGCGCCGACGTCATCAAGGTGGAGGTGCCGGGCACCGGTGACCTGGCCCGCCAGTTGGGCGCCGACGCCGAGCTGTCGAGGCAGGGACTCGGCATCTCGTTCCTCGCTCAGAACGCCGGGAAGCGCTCGGTCACCGTGAACCTCAAGAGCCCGGCCGGCCGGGAAGTCTTCGAACGCCTGCTGGCCGGCGCCGACGTGCTGATCGAAAACTTCCGCCCCGGCGTGCTGGAACGGCTCGGCTTCGGCTGGGAGCGGCTGCGTGAGCAATACCCGGGGCTCGTCTACTGCGCGGTGTCCGGATTCGGCTCGACCGGCCCCGACAGCCGGCGACCGGCCTACGACCAGATCATCCAGGGGCTGTCCGGCATCATGAGCGTCACCGGAACGCCGCAGACCGCGCCCCTGCGGGTCGGTTACCCGGTGTGCGACTCGATCGGGGGCCTCGCCGCCGCGTTCGCGGTGGCGGGCGCCCTGGTACGCAAGCAGCGAACCGGCCAGGGAGCCTTCCTCGATGTGAGCATGCTCGACGCCGCGTTGAGCACCATGGGCTGGGTGGTCTCCAACTACCTGATCGGTGACCGTGAACCCGAGCCGATGGGCAACGAGAACCCGACGTCGGCTCCCTCCGGGACGTTCGCCACCGCCGATGACATGCTCAACATCGCCGCGAACCGGCAGGAGCAGTTCGAGACGCTCTGCTCGGTTCTCGGCCGCGAGGAGCTGCTCGCCGACGCGCGCTTCCGTACCCGGGAGGACCGGAAGCGGCACCGGGAGACCCTGCGGGAAGAGCTGGAACTGAGCCTGCGGAAGCGTCCGGCCCGAGAGTGGGACGAGCTGCTGGCCACCGCCGGGGTGCCCGCGGCCCGGGTGGTATCGGTCCCCGACGCACTGGCATCCCACCAGGTCACTCACCGTGGGCTGGTCTCCGAGGTGCCGTCCCCCGCAACCGACGGTGGCAGCCTCAAGGTGCTCGGCCTGCCCACCCACATCGACGGATCCCCGGTGAGCGCCAGCAGCCGGCCACCGCTGCTCGGCGAACACACCGACACGGTGCTCGCCGAGCTCGGGTTCCGAGCAGCGGACATAGCCAGGCTCCGGGCGGAGGGAGCCGTATGACCGACGCACACGCGGCAGCGCGCGCCCGAGTCACCACCGCGGACGCCACCGCCTGGTGGTCAACCGCGGTCTCCGACATTGAACCGGGAGTCATCCGGCTGCGCGGCTATCCCGTCGAACAGCTGATCGGCTCGGTGTCCTTCCCCGCCATGGCCTATCTGCTGCTGCGCGGCGAGCTACCGTCCATGCCACAGGCCGAACTCCTCGAGATGGCCCTAGTCGCCGCCGTGGACCACGGCCCGCAAGCCCCCTCGATCGCGGCCGCACGAATGGCCGCCACCTGCGGGGTCGGTCTCAACGCAGCGGTGGCCACCGGCGTCAACCTGCTCGGCGATGTGCACGGCGGCGCAGGGCAGCAGTGCCTGGAACTGCTCGACGCGCTGGTCGCCCGCTCCGACGTCCCGCTCGAAGAGGCCGTCTGCGACGTCCTCGCCGACTTCCGAGCCCGCAAAGCCCACGTACCCGGATTCGGGCACCGGTTCCATCCACGTGACCCACGCCGGGATCCACTGCTCAACGCAGTAGCGGAGCGAGTCGCGGCGGGACACCTCGCGGGTAGCCACCTACGCGCCGCCCAGGAGATCGAGCGCCGGCTGAGCGAGGGCCGATCGCATCCGGTACCGATGAACATCGATGGCGCCACGGCGGTGGTCTACGGAGAACTCGGCTTCGAGCCCGAACTGGCCCGCGGCCTGTTCGTTCTCTCCCGCTCGGTGGGCATCCTCGCCCACGCATGGGAGGAGCGCGGCTCAGGGCGACGGATCAAGGGCCCGCTACCGCCGCCACTACTCGCGGACTACGACGGCCCGGCTCCCCGTGACATGCGCCCGGCCTCCGGACCTGGCGAGGATCGCAGCCAGTGAGCCGCCTACCCAACGGCTGAGAGGAGCACCCGCTGCGCCCGGCCTCCGGACCGGGCGTGGATCGCAACAGCGGAGCGTGCAGCACGAGCTGGATCGGTCCGCCCACCCAAGCCACAAGGGGGTTGGGCTCCTCGTCCGGTCCGGAGGCCGGGCGCAGCCAGCGCGACCAGGGCGAGGAGCAGCAGCCGGCCGACGATGTTGCGATCCTCGCCGGTCCGGAGGCCGGGCGAAGCGCCGGACTACCGGCCTCCAGACCGGGCGAGGATCGCAACCGCCCGACGAGCACGTCCACACCGGAGGAGAGCCAGTGCTGCCCCGGCCTGCCGCCATCGGCCAACTACCGAGCCCAGTCACACGGGGGTTCCTGCGCTGGCGGGTGGTGACCGGTCGGCTCGACCGGCCGAGCAATCAGCGGTTGGGTAGCAGCGTTGCGAGCTGCGCCAGCCCTGCGGCAAGGGTCTGGTATCCGGCGTTGGAGAGCTTGTTGTCCTCGCGCAGCTTGGCCACCTTCTTGCCAAATTCGGCGAGTTTGTCCCGCGCCTTGTCGACCTCACCATCGGCGAGCTTCTCCGCAGCGTCCCGCAGCCGCTTGGTCAGGTCCTCACCGGCATCCGGCTTCAACTGCCCGTCCTTGACGAGCCCGCGGACCGTGTTGTGCAGTCCGGCGATGACGTCCATGGGGCGCAGGCTCGGACGGGGGGTCGGACGGGGGGACGGCTTCACAGAGGGCGAAGAGGACGCGGACGCCGATGGCGCGTCGGTCACCTGCGATGCGGCTGCCTCTGGCACCGCAGCGTCAGTGGCGGCAGGAACTGCCGGTGCGGAACCGGCCCCGGCCGGCGCGGGATCGCCGCCGGAAAACACAAGGGCTACGGCGGCAAGGACGACCGCGGCCACAGCACCTGCCACCGCCGCCCACATGAACCAACGTGTCCTGTCAGGGGCACCTTCTGCCTGTCCGGCGACCGGCACCAGCGGCACCGTCGGCGAGTCCACGGCTGAGTGATAGGGGCTAGGCGTGGCAGACATGCCGGGCATCATGCCAGAGCCCGCACGGGAGCTCGAGGAGGAAGTAGCACGGGCGGCCGCTCTCGCCGCCTCGCAAGCGAGGGCTCGACGGGCAGGGTCATGATGTGGGCGCCGACGATCGGCTACCCGGACGTCCCGGGCAGATGCGGCAGCGAAGCACCAGGTGCCCGCCGCACGAGCACGGCCACCAATCGCGCACCGGCCGGGTCGCCGACCTGCCGAGCCGTACCGCTGGCTGTCATCTGTGCGACACGGAGGCGTGATCAACGAGTACTACCGGGCAGCTTGACCGCGACCGTGGACGCGCAGGTCCCCGTTCCGGAAAGAGTACGGCTCGCTACAAGCACCTTGTTGTGCCCGGTTGCTTGCCGAGTGCCGCATTTACCGGGTGTGACGGTTACAGCTTCGCTTCAACGTCCGGTGGTGATCTTGGCGCGGCCCCGTAGATCATGTACCGTCCGCTGCCACACCGTCTTTGCATCAGCCCTACTGCACGTCGCACCGGGGTCGAACGGAGGGACACTGCCGTGAAGTTCCAAAGTGTAGTCCGCAAGACTGGCCTCGTCGTGGCGATCGCCGCACTCGTGGCGAGCGCGGGATGCGCCAAGAAGGACGAGGGCGAGGTCCAGGCGAGCGGGGTCAAGCTCATCGAGAAGGGCAAGCTGACCGTCTGCACCCACCTGCCGTACGCGCCGTTCCAGTCAAAGGACGCCAGCGGAAAGGTGGTCGGATTCGACGTCGACGTCATGGACCTGGTCGCCAAGGAACTGGGCGTCGAGCAGAAGATCGTCGACACGCCGTTCGAGGGGATCAAGTCCGGCCAGGACCTCAACACCGGCAAGTGCGACGTGGCTGCCGCCGGCATGACGATCACCGAAGAGCGGCAGAAGGTGATGAACTTCTGCGACCCGTACTTCGACGCCACCCAGGCCATGCTGGTCAAGACTGGCAAGCCGTATAAGTCGCTCGACGACCTCAAGGGCAAGAAGCTTGGCATCCAGGCCGCGACCACGGGCCGCGACTACGCCAAGAAGTTCGAGCAGGAGAAGAGCCTGCAGCTTGTCGAGTTCGAGGACCTCGCCGCCCTGCAGCAGGCCCTGGCCAACGGTCAGATCGAGGCCGCTGTCAACGACCTGCCTGTCTGGACCGAGTACATCAAGGAGCACCCCGGCGGGTTCGAGGTGACGGCCGAGTTCGACACCGGCGAGCAGTACGGCTTCTCGGTGAAGAAGGACGGCAACCCGGAGCTGCTCAAGAAGATTAACGAGGTGCTCGCCAAGGCCAAGCAGGACGGCACGTATGACTCGATCTACGAGAAGTGGATCGGTAAGAAGCCGAACGCCTGATCCACCATCTTGGCAGGAGAACGCGCCCGTGGGGTGCGCCCTCCGCGTCGGCCACCTCCGCACAGTCAGGGAGCGTCCAACCGTGAAGCTGCGACGCCGCCAGCGAGAGCGGCTGTCCCTCTGGCTCCAGTACCTGGCCTTCGTCGCCGTCATCGCCGTGGTGATCTTCGCCGCGGACTGGGGCAGGCTGAGGGAAGCTTTCTTCCGCGTCGACATCATCGAGGCGATGTTCCCGACGGTCATCACCGTCGCGCTGCGCAACACGATCCTCTACACGCTGGGTGCGTTCGCCTTCGGCCTGGTGTTCGGCACCGTCCTCGCGCTGATGCGGTTGTCCCGGGTGGCGCCGTACCGCTGGGTGGCGGCGGCGTACATCGAGCTGTTCCGGGGTCTGCCCGCGCTGCTGGTGCTCTTCCTTGTTGGGTATGGCATCCCCATCGCCTTCCCGGAGCGCGAGATTCCGGGCGGCGTGTTCGGGTCGATCGCGATCGGTCTCGGGTTGACCGCCGCGGCATACATGGCCGAGACCATTCGGGCCGGCATCCAGGCCGTGCCGAAGGGGCAGATGGAGGCGGCCCGCACTCTTGGCATGTCGCACTTCACCGCGATGCGCACCATCGTCATCCCGCAGGCGTTCCGGATCGTGATCCCGCCGCTGACAAACGAGCTCATCCTGCTCACCAAGGACTCGTCGCTCGCCTACGTGCTCGGCGTGACGGCGCAGACCATCGAGGTCACCAAGTTCGGTCGCGACACGCTGAACGATCGGGTGAACGCCACCCCGCTGCTGGTGGCCGGCTTCACCTACCTGATCATCACCCTGCCCCTGTCCCAGGTGGTACGACGCCTCGAACTCCGCTACGCCAAGGCCCGGTGACCGTATGACGACAACGCAACCCGGGCCCGCCGTCGAGATCCGCGACCTGCACAAGTCCTTCGGCTCGCTCGAAGTGCTCAAGGGCATCGACTTCGAGGTCGGCCACGGCGAAGTGGTGTGCGTCATCGGGCCGTCCGGGTCCGGCAAGTCGACGCTGCTGCGGTGCGTCAACCTCCTGGAGGAGCCGACCGGCGGCAAGATCTGGGTGAACGGGATCGAGATGACCGACCCGGATGTCGAGATCGACTCGATGCGCCGCGGCATCGGCATGGTCTTCCAGTCGTTCAACCTCTTCCCGCACCTGACGGTGCTGGACAACCTCACGATCGCCCAGCGTCGGGTGCTCGGGCGCGGCCGTGCCGAGGCCGAGCGGATCGCGCGGGACAACCTGGCGCGGGTCGGCCTGAGCGACAAGGCCGGCGCGTTCCCGGCACAGCTCTCCGGCGGGCAGCAGCAGCGGGCCGCGATCGCCCGATCGCTGTCGATGGACCCCGCGCTGATGCTCTTCGACGAGCCGACCTCCGCGCTCGATCCCGAACTGGTCGGCGACGTCCTCACCGTCATGCGCAAGCTGGCCGAGGACGGCATGACCATGATGGTGGTGACCCACGAGATGGCGTTCGCCCGGGACGTCGCCGACCGGGTCGTGTTCATGGACGGCGGCGTGGTGGTGGAGCAGGGGCCGCCGCAGGAGGTGCTCGGCGCGCCGCGGCACGAGCGGACCCGCTCCTTCCTCTCCCGGGTCCTCGACCCGACCCACGTCGCGCAGTTCGGTCAACCCGACCAGTCCGCCGCGTCGCCCAGCCTCCCGGCCGACGATCGCCACAACCCGTGAACGGTTCAGAAACAGTCCGTCGGTGAGGACCACCTCGGCCGCGAGCCGCAGACCCTGTTCGACGGACGGCTCGCCGCAGTCGCTCACGGCAGGAGGGGGAACGTGGCCATGGTGCGGCACATCAGTGACCGGGTCGCGGTGATGTACCTCGGCCGCGTCGTCGAGATCGGCGACTGGAAGTCGGTGCTGGACAGCCCCCGGCACCCCTACACCGCCCTGTGCGCCGCGGTGCCCGCGCCCGACCCGGAGCTGTCCCAGCGGATCGAGGCCACCGTCTCCGGTGAGGTGCCCAACCCGGCCGCACCGCCGTCCGGCTGCCCCTTCCATCCGCGCTGCCCCCTCGCCCAGGACGACCGCCGGCGGCTCGACCCGACATTGCTGCCGCTACCGCTGGGTTCCGGCCACCAGGTGGCCTGCCATGTGGTGGCCGAGCAGGTCAGCGACCGGTCGACGCAGCTCACCCCGTCCGGCTCGTGACCAGGCCGGTGCGGGTGCGCCAGGCGCTGCCGGCCGACGCGGACCCCGTCGCCGCCGTCTTCCTGGCCTGCTGGTACCGCTCGTAGGTGGACCTGCTGCCGGAATCGGTGCAGGCCCGCTACGACGCGGCGGGCGCGGTGGCGCTGTGGCGGCGGGTCCTCGCGGCCGTGCCCAACCACGTGCTCGTCGCCGACGTGAGCGGAGACGGAGTCCGCGGTGTGGTGCGGCAGGGTGAGCCGGATCGGCGGGTCCTCAGAGGCCCCGGCAGCCCCGGCACCGGGCGCCAGCAGCGACTCGCGGGGAATTTCGACAAGATTCGCTGGTGATAACCTTGCGGCATGGCGCCGCACGCCATGCAGGGTGTCCGCCTGCGACCGCAGGAAGTCTGCCCAGGTGCTGGCCGAACGGTCTGGCGCCGGGTCGATTCGGGCCTCGCGCAGGATCTCCCAGACCGTGAAACCTGAAGGTCACCAGAATTCGCGCACGCCTGCCATCAACCTCACCATGTAGGCGATTTCGTCGCTGAACGGGACAAAGACTCCGAGCGACGTGGTCGTGCCCACTGAGCCATTCCGCGCAAGGTGCTAACTACTGATTGTCACGTAGTGCCGTCGTGGTCGAGATGGGGTAGGACAAGGGCGGCAGCGACAATCTTCCCGATCCGTCATGGCTCGAGGCTGACATTGCGTAGCGCCTTGAAGGTCACCTTCAGCAGGGCGTTGCCCCGTTCACCGATCGCGCGGACGCCGTTGTGTGCCTTGTTGAGCTGCTGCTGTGCGCTGGTCAGGCTGACCAAAAGGTAACCGGGTGTTCAGCCGAGCCGCGAGGGTCTTGGTGATCATGGACGACCGCTACCGCTGCGCTGTCGTTGCTCGACCAGGATCACCGGTGCGCCGAGGAGTGTTACGCGGTCCTCGGCAGGTGGAGCGGGTCAGCGAAACTACGCTTTTGCCATTATGAGGTGCTTATGGTGGACAGACGGGAATGGACTTGGACCGCGACGGCGGCGGGTACGGTTTCGGGCATTGCGCGAGGCGGGGTTGAACATGCCGGGGTCGCCCGGCAGCCCATGAAGGAGCGCCCTGTCGACCGAGGCGCCCGAGCAGTGTGTCGCCGATAAGCGATCGTCGGAGGTTCCCGATGACGAAAGAAGGTAGGGCCGTCAGCGACGCCGAGGGGCTGTGTTGGAAGCCGGCGGTGGAGCTGTCAGCCATGGTACGGGCCAAAGATCTTTCACCCAGCGAGATCGCCGAGGCGTTCATCGACCGCATCGACAAGGTCAACCCCGACCTCAACGCGTTCGTGCACCACGATCCGGAGCAGATCAGGTCGGACGCGAAGCAGTTGACCGACGCGGCCGCCCGGGGTGAGTACCTCGGCCCTCTGCACGGCGTCCCGTACGCGATCAAGCTGCTGACGTCGATGAAGGGATTGCCGTACAACTCGGGCATGCCGCCCTTCCGCGACCGGGTGGGAGAGGTCGACGCCACCGTGGTCACGCGGATGCGGCAGGCGGGCGGGCTGTTCCTCGGTAAGACCAACGCGTCGGAGGGCGGCTATTACGGTGGGACAGACAACCACCTGTACGGTCCCACCCACAACGCGTGGAGACAGGGCCTGTCGCCGGGCGGGTCCAGCGGCGGCTCCGCGGCGGCGGTGGCGTCGGGGCTGACCCCGATCGCCGAGGGTGCTGACGGGGCCGGGTCGGTGCGGATCCCGTCAGCCTTCAACGGCGTCGTCGGATTCAAACCGTCCCTCGGCCGGGCACCGCAGACGTTGCTGCCCTCGAGATACGCCACCTGGTGCTTCCACGGGTCGATCGCGCGGACCGTCGCCGATGCCGCTCTCATGCTGGACGTCATCGCCGGCGAGGACACCAGCGACCCGCTCTCCCTGCCCGACCGTCCGGGCCGGTTCGTCGATGTCCTCGATCAGCCGATCGAGGGGCTGCGGGTCGGGTGGTCACCCGACCTGGGCTACGCCGATGTCGATCCGGAGATCGTCGCCGTCTGCGAGCGCGCGGTGCGGGCGTTCGCCGATCTCGGCGCCACCGTCGAGGAAGCCGACCCGGGCTGGGCGAACCCGGAGCAGGCCATGTGGGAGGGCGTCTGGGTGCCCGGATTTGCCTGCGAGGTGGACATGGCCGACTGGGAGGCGCTCCATGGCCAGGTCGACGACGGCTTCATCGAACTCATGCGGCAGGCTCGGGAGCTGCCGGTCGCGCAGTTCGGTCGCGCCGACGCCGCGCGCGGTCTCATGTGGGACCAGTTTGCCGCGTTCATGCGGCGCTTCGACGTCCTAGTCAGCCCGACGCTGGCGAGGCCGCCGTTCCCGGTGGGGCAGTTCTGTCCGGACGACCTGCTGGGGGAGTCCCTACGGCACCGGGTGCTCGGCTGGTTGCTGACCTACCCGTACAACATGCTCGCCACCCCCGCCATCACGGTGCCCGCCGGGTTCACCGAATCGGGCCTCCCGGTGGGGCTGCAGATCGGCGGCGGCCTGCACGCCGACGCACTCGTCCTGAATGTGGCCGCGCAGTTCGAGCGGGCGCGGCCGTGGCACGACAAGCGCCCGGCCCGCAACGAGACCGCCCGCAGTTGAGTCACGAAGGCGGACGCCAACCGAGGGCGTGCCAAGTTAACGGCTGATCTTGGTTGCTGAGGTAGTCAGTCGTTCGCGTTTGAGGCAAGCCGCGGCCAGGTCGCCCCGCCCGACGTCCACCGCCGATCGGATCGCCGCCGACCTGCGGTGAAGACGTCGAGGTGGCCACCGAACAACGGCTAAGGTGTCGCCGCACCGCCGCGCCTCGAGAAGATCACCCCCGACAACGTCCTGGCCGCCTGCACGATCACCGTCCGCCCGGCCAAAGGGGCTGGTCGCCCCGGTGGCCCGGTCCCCAGCCGAGGCATACGCTCAGCTCGAGGTCGCCTGGCAACGGCTGATCGTGGACGACGACCGGCCGGTGGGCCGGGCGGACGGGGCTGGAGGGGGTGAGTCTGGCCCGGCAGCGACAGCCCGGAGCTGGGCTGTCGCTGTTCTCGCCATTAAGGATTTCGCGGATGGGGCCGGTCACAGGGTGACGACGGCGTCCTCGGCGAAGGTAAGCAGGCCGGCGTCGAAGGTGATGGTCTTCAGCTTCGTGCCCTTGGGCACGTCGAAGTAGACGTTCGCCTTCACCGAGTTGCCTGGGTTGATCTCGTCGAGGAAGCCCTTGGCGTCGTCGTTGCCGTAGATGGCGGCTTCCCCGTCGACGTCGTACTCCCGGCCGGAGGCGTCCTGTGCGGTGATGGTGCCGTCGGCGTGGAACAGGTGGGCGCTCTTGGTGACGTTCTTGGCGGTCACGCTGACCCGGCAGAAGGTGCCCTGCGCCTTGTGGTTGAAGTAGCTGGGGCCGACCGTGGAGATCCCGCACTTCATGCTGTTGACGGTGAACTCGAAGTCGCCGCCGCGGACCTTGTCGCCGATGCCGAAGGTCTTCGGCTTTGCCGGCGTCGGGGCGGCGGTGGTCTTCGCCGGCGCGGGCGCCGCGGAGTTCGTCGTCGGGGCCGGGGCCGCCGTGCTCGGGGCCGAGGTGCTGGGGTTGACGGCGGGGATCTCCTTGCTGGCGGAGACACCGTCGGTCTTCTTGTCGTCGCTGGCCAGGCCGATCACCATCGAGCCGCCGCAGCACAGGAGCACGAACACGCCGACGCCGATGAGGGTCGGAAGCAGCCAGGAGGGGCGCTTCTTGGCGGCGGGAGGCGGCGGGAACTGCCCGGGAGGCGGCGGTGGGTACTGGCCGGGCAGCGGCGGTGGGTACTGGCCGGGCAGTGGCGGGTACTGGCCGGGAGGCGGCGGTGGGTACTGGCCGGCGGGGACCTGCGGGAACTGGGTGGTCGGCGGCATCGGCTGCTGGCCGGGCTGGTTCTGGGCAGGGTCGTAGGGGGTGGTCATGGGTGTGGAGGTCTCCCAGCTCTGGTGTCGCGCTGCCCCGTACTGAGCGCAATACGATCGACGCTTTCACAGCGTTCTCACAGACGCCCTCCACCGGCAGTGCTGACATGGACGCCGGTTGCCTGGGGCAACATCCGATCGGCTGACCCACCTTCCGACGATGAGTCACCCGCCAGTCCCGCTCCGGCCGCGGCGTCCCAGAATGAGTCGGCCTCTTCGCCGAGCAGCAGCGGCACGTCGTACACCGACAGGTCCAGCCGCGGTGCTGGCGGAGTGCCGTATTCGGATGCAGCGGTATCCGGTCCAGCAGCCGTCGAGGCCGTGGGCTTGGTTGGCGGCGCGGGTGGGGTGCGTTTGGGGCAGGTTCCGCAGGCCCATGCCGGGGTCGCGGCAGCATGCCGACCCGCGATCCACTCGTGCATCCTGGCGCAGTACGCCCGGCGTCGCGCCGGCACGCCTACTGCGGGGGGTCGGCAGGCCTGGATACGTAGTCATTTTGCCGCGGCGGTTGGCTGCCAACTGATCCGTTCATAGCAGACCAGGGCGATCAAGATGATGGCGACTAGAGCGAGGGCAGCGAGGGCGGGAAGGTGTCGGGCGACGGGCAGCAGCGCGAGGATGGTGCCGGCCGCGAGGATCGGGGCGGGTGGGGTCTGTCGGACGGTGAGTCGAAGGAACAGGGCCCGACCAATGAGGTACAGGGCCGGGCCGCCGAACAGAGCTGCGGTCGAAGTCCAGTCCAGCGGGGTCCCAGCGGGCTGCTGGAGTGGGTGGTGGGCCATGTGGGCGAGGACCACCTCGATGCCGAGGGCCAGGTAGATGATCCCGGCGATGAGCACGAAGTGAGTCAAGCTGTAGGCGATGCTGCCGGTCCGAGTCCGATCCAGAACGGGGATCCGCGCCAGGGCTTGTCCGGCAGGTGCGGCGGCGTTTTCGAAGTACAGCCACCACAGGGACAGCGCCGTGGTCAGGGCGAGCAGCGCAGCGATCAGGACCGGCCAATGAGTGACCGCCGATCCGGCGCCGACGCCCACCGAGATCAGCGACTCGCCCAGAGCAATGATTACTATCAGGCCGTGCCGCTCGGCGAAATGGCTGGGGCTGGGCAACGGAGCGCGTCCGGCAGACACCGCGATGAATAGGCCGCCGATGCAGTCGATGAGGAACGCTGCGGCCCACAACAGCGTCTGCGTGGCGCCGCCGAACACCGCGCCGAACAGCAGCGCAGTCAAGCCCACCGAGACCGGGATGACCCGGAAGCGCAGCGAAGCGCGTAGCCGCGCGTTACCGGCCGATATGTGCCAGACGAGGGCCAGATATACCGCCCGGACGACGATGTAGACGAGGGCCAGAGTCATGGGCGCGGCCAGTGACTGGGTGCCGTGCCGCCACGCCTCGGGGAGGACTAGGGCGGCCACGAACATCGCGGCCATCACAGCGGAGTTTCCGGCGCGGACCAGGCCCACGTCGGCGCGGACCTGGTTAGCCAACCAAGCGTAGTTAGTGAACGGCCACCACAGCAGCAGCAGGAGCACAAGGCTATGCGCCAGCCCGAGTGGCGTCGGCGCCTGTGCCGTGAAGGTCGCCACCCGGATGAAGGCGAACACGAACACCAGGTCGAAGAACACCTCGAACGGCGTGGTCCGATGGGTTTCCTCGGTCGGCACCGGCGGCCGGGCCCGGAAGATGTGCCTCATAGGCCTATCTTGTTCGCCCAACATCCGGCAGATCCGGATTCAACACTTAACCCGGCAGCCGCCGCTGGCCACCACGGATGACTTCGGCGCAGCTCGCAGATATCCCACTTCGACCTCTCGGCTGGTCTGGGCGCGATGAGCATGCGCGCGTGCGACATCTGCCAACCCGTTCAGGCCCTCATCCCGGTACCAGCGCACTAGCCGAGGAACGTGACGTACAGCAGGTACACGTTCAACACGATGATCACTGCGGCGATGCCACCCGCCGCCGCCGTGGTCGCCCGGCTGTTGACGAACGAGCCCATGACGTCCGCGCGGCGGGTGAGCAACAGCAACGGGACCAGAACGAAGGGAATGCCGAACGACAGGACCACCTGCGAGACGACCAGGCTGTCCGTGGCCGGCAGGCCCAACCCCAGCACCAGCAGTGCCGGGAGCATTGTCAGCCCGCGCCGGACGAACAGCGGGATGTGCCGGTGCGCCCCGCTGCCCCGACTGGGTGGCCACCCGGCAACGACAGTAGCCCGGTGCCCACCGCGACGGCCGTGCCGAATCCGGTGGAGATCACCTGGGCCGGATGCCGAAACCGGGTGCTGCGCCGCTGCCACACCGGCCGCCGAGACATCAGGGCCACCACGAACCCGCCTGCCCCAGTCCTGCTGCCGGCGTCGCCTGCCACGCCTGTCGTGCCCGCATCACGCCTGGATACTGCCACGACCCGACCGGCGCCGATCACCAGCCATGGCCGCGGTGGCGACCGACAGCGGGCGCGAGCGAGGGGCCGATATGATCGGCGGGATCCGTGGAGCGCCGGGAAGTCTGGTCGGCACCGTAACCCGTCGTGCTCGCTGGAGGGTCACCCGTGCTGCTGCTGCTGTCCTTCGCTGTCGTCCTGCTCGCTGCGGTGCTGCTGTCGGCGCTAGCGCACCGCACGATCCTGTCCACCGCGGCGTTGTTCCTGGTGGCCGGGTTCGTCCTCGGAGAGGGCACGACCGGGGTGCTGCACCTGCACGCCGACTCGCCGATCGTGGCGCAGTTGGCCGAGCTGGCGCTGTTCGCGGTGCTGTTCACCGACGGCATGCGGGTGGGTTGGGCGGACCTGCGGTCGGCGTGGCGGCTGCCGGGCCGGGCGTTGGGTTGGGGGCTGCCGCTGACGCTGCTGGTCACCGCCGTCCTGGCGCACTACGTGGCCGGGCTGGGCTGGGCGGAGGCGCTGCTGATCGGTGCGATCCTGGCCCCGACCGACCCGGTGTTCGCGGCTGCGTTGGTCGGAAACGACAAGGTGCCGGCCCGGTTGCGGCACCTGCTCAACGTCGAGTCCGGCGTCAACGACGGCCTGGCGCTGCCGTTCGTGGTGGTGCTCCTCGCCGTCGCGGCCGGCTCGCACGACCTGCACCTGGGGGAGTTGGCCATTGAACTGGCCGTCGGGTTGGCAATCGGGGTCCTCGTGGCGCTAGCCGCGATAGCGCTGGAGCGGACCCGGTTCTTTGCCGCGTCGGCGGCGTACGCGCCGCTGAACGGGGTGGCCATTGGCCTGCTGGTGCTGGCGTTGGGCAAGTCTATGCACGGCAACCTGTTCCTGGCCGCGTTCGCCGCCGGTATCACCGTCGCGACCTTCGGTCCACGGGAGCGGGCCGCGTTCGAGCACTTCGGGGAGAACGTCGCTGAGCTGCTGAAGCTCGCCGCGCTGCTGGTGTTCGGGGCGCTGATCTCGGTGGAGTTCCTCGGCGACATCTCCTGGACCGGTTGGGTCTTCGCCGTCCTGGCCATCGTGGTCGCCCGGCCGATCGCGTTGTGGATCTCGTTCCTGCGCTCCGGGCTGAGCCTGCGTGAGCAGGGCGCGGCGATGTGGTTTGGGCCGAAGGGCTTCGCCTCGGTGGTCTACGGGCTGCTGGTGCTCGAGTCCGGCATCGGCGCCGCCGACGAGGTCTTCCACCTGGTCGCGTTGACCATCGTCATCTCGATCCTGGCGCACTCCTCGACCGATGTGGTGGTCGCCCGGGCGTTCGACGACACCCGCGACATCCCGAACTGGCACGGCGCGCTGCGCCGGATCCAACGGGCAGGCCGCACGGCGCCGGTGCCGGGGCAGCGCGCGGCGGCCAACACGGCCGAGACGGCCACCGAGCGGGCCGGCCGGGACGGCGGCACCGGAAACGGCGAGGCGGCGGGGGATCAGGCGAAGGCGAAGTAGCGCAGCCACAGGTAGGGCACGGCCAGCCCGACGGTGACCAGGGTGACCACGATGCCGTACCGGGTGAACTGCCAGAAGGTGATCCGCTGCCCGGCGCGTTCGGCCAGGCCGAGCACGACGACGTTGGCGGAGGCGCCGACGGCGGTCGCGTTGCCGCCCAGGTCCGCGCCGAGCGCGAGGGCCCACCACAACACCCGGGACTGCTCGGCGCCGCCCTGCGCGTGGACCAGGTCGGCGACGACCGGGCTCATGGTCGCCACGTACGGGATGTTGTCAACCACCGCGGACAGCGCTGCGGACCCCCATAGCAGCACCATCGACGCCGGTAGCAGCCGGCCCTCGGTGGCGCTGATCGCAGCGTGGGAGATCTGCTCCACCACGCCGGTGTTCACCAGGGCGCCGACCATGATGAACAGGCCGGCGAAGAACACCAGGGTCGGCCACTCCACGTCCCGGCTGATCTGCCCGGCGTCGAGGCGGGACAACGCGAGCAGCAGTAGGCCGCCGAGCAGGGCCACCACCGCGGGTTCCAGGTGCAGCGTGGTGTGCAGGACGAATGCGGCGGTCACCGCGGCCAGGACGGCGAGCCCGAGCGCCAGCAGGCGTCGGTCGCGGATCGCGTCGCCCTCGTGCAGGGCGGCGATCTGCGTGGCTCGCTGCGGGTCGTAGCGGAACGCCGAGCGGAACAGCCACCGGCACAGGCCGAGGAAGACCACCAGCAGCAGCACGACGAACGGCGCGAGGTGAAGGAGGAACTCGTTGTAGGTCAGCCCGCCCCGGCTGCCGATGATGATGTTGGGCGGATCACCGACCAGGGTCGAGGTGCCCCCGATGTTCGAGGCCATCGCCTCCGCGATGAGGAACGGTGGCGACGGCACGTCGAGCCGCTCGCAGACCAGGAAGGTCACCGGGGCGATGAGCAGGACGGTGGTGACGTTGTCCAGCGCCGCCGAGGCGAGCGCGGTGATCACGACGAGGATCACCATGACCCGGTACGGCCGGCCTCGGGCGCGCTTGGCCGCCCAGACGGCGACGTACTCGAACCCGCCGGTGCGTTTGAGGACGGCGACGATCAGCATCATCCCGACCAGCAGGAAGATCACGTTCCAGTCGATGCCGGCCTGTTCGTCGAAGAACGCGTGCGCGGTGTCGGTGGCGCCGATCAGGAACATCACCGCCGCCCCGCCGAGCGCCGCGGCGACCCGGTGGATCTTCTCGGTGGCGATCAGGACGTACGCGACGGTGAAGACGGCCACCGCCGCCCAGGCCACGCCGGTCATGCGGCCAGCATCCGGTCGAGCAGGGCGTCGAGGGTGATCCCGCCGATCATCGGCTCCCGGGTCGCGGCCACGGCCACGAGGGGGCTGCGCTTCTGCGCCATCACCGCGGCGATCTCGAGCACGGTCGCCTGCGGTTCTACCACCGGCGGTTCGGGGTGCTCCTTCGGCAGGAGGTCGGCCACCGAGCGTCCCTCGGCGCCGCGCAGGAACACGTCCGCCGACGACTCGTCGATCATCCGCGCCAGGGTAGGGTCCTCTCGGCAGTAGCCGGGAATGACCAGGCGCAACACCTGGGTGCCGGGCAGCACGGTGACCGGGCAACCGCGGTCGTCAACCACGATCAGGCCCGGCAGGTTGTGACCGGCAAGCAGGCGGGCCGCCTCGAGTACCGACGTGGCTGTGGTGATGGTCGGGAAGGGCACGGCCAGTTCTCGGGCGCGCAAGATGCCTCCTAGGTCAGGACACGACGGGTCACACGCCGACCAGACTTCCCGGCACACCGACGTCACCCTAGTCTCCGACGCCCCCGAACTCACCGGTACACCCGACTGCGGTCACCGATCCCGCAGTCTCCCGCAGCCACCTTCGTCCGCAGCAGCGGTCGGCAGTGAACCAACCGCACCGCTTCGAGTGCCGACGACACGACGGCTCAGCCCGTCTATGGCGGGAAGTCGAACTGGAACCCTTTCAGCGGCTGATCCAGGCCGGCCTCGCCGACTCGATCATGGCCGCCCACATCCTCAACAGGAACCTCGACCCGACCTATCCGGCGTCCCTGTCGACCGCGACCGTGATGAACCTGCTACGCGGCCGGCTCGGTTTGCAAGGACCGGTGGTCAGCGACGCCATGCAGGCGGCCGCGGTCACCCGCCGATACCCCGCCGCAGACGCGGTCGCCCTGGCCTTGCAGGCCGGCCTCGACCTGCTCGTCTTCGCCAACCAGCAGGTGTACGACCCACAGGTCGCCGACCAGACGCTCGACACGATCGTCGGTCTCGTGCGTACCGGCCGCCTCACCGAGGACCGCATCGACCAGTCCGTCGCACGTGTGGACACCCTCCGCCCGAAACGCTGACCCGACGTGCTCACGCCGGCCTCAGCCGCATGGACGCGCGGCACAACATGCATCCGCTACCACCTTCTGGTAGTAGAAGTGGGTGAGGGATGACCGGTGCGTATCGGTGGATCGCTGACCCCGTTGGGCTTGCTGTAGAGCGACGCGATCCACGGGCGAGAGCCCTTCACGTGACGGACGCCGTAGCGTGCGGCGCCACGAATGACCGTGCGAGCCAGGGGCGACGACGGCACCGCTCTCGGGCAGCCGAGCAGACCCGAAACGACAGCGCGGACGGGAGCGGAATGTACGCAGGGGCAGCGAGCATGGCCGTGGTGGCCGCGCTCATCGTCGCCGGCCTGTACCTGGCCCACCGCGCTGCGGCGATCGCTTCCTCTCCGCTGGAGACCCTGCCGTTCCAGTCCGGGTGGCGGCCCGAGGAGCACGCGCTGTCCCGCTACCACGTGCGGTGGTACCTCGCCACGCTGCTCTTCCTCGCCTTCGACGTGGAGATGCTGCTCATGTACCCGTGGTCGGTGGTCGTCGGCCAGCTCGGGGCCTCCGCGATCGTGGAGATGTTCGTCTTCCTCGGCGGGGTGTTCGTAGCGGTGCTCTGGGCCTGGCGGGAGGGCGCCCTGCGATGGGTTTGACCGATGTGTTGGGCCCGACCGCCGTCCGGCACGCTCATGTGCTGGTCGCGGAGGTACCGGGGCACTGGGTGACCCGGGCCGCGGTCGAGTGCCAGGTCCTTGCCCGGGGATGGCGGCTGGCCCGGTCCCCGGGCGACGCCGACATCCTGGCCGTCTGCGGCCCGCCCCACCCGCACCTGACGCAGCCGGTGGAGCAACTGTGGGAGCAGATGCCCGGCCCACGGGCCCGCATCGAGATCCACTCCCCGCAGGCGGTTCCTGCCGCCCTCGGCACGGCCAAGGCAGACCTGCTCGACACGGCACGGCAGCGGGCCGACAGCCGTAACCGGTCAGGCGACCACGCCGGGGCGGGCCATGCTAATCGGGGCGACGACCCGCACGAACGGCACGCTCCGCTCGACCGGGGCGGCCCGCACGTAGAGCGCGGCCGTCCGGATTCCAGCTCCGGTGAGACGCAGGAAGGCATGCACCGCCGGAGGCCGCTGCACAACGCGCACGGCGACGTCGACCACCGCGCGCCGCCGCACGGCAGCGGTGAGCACGCCGCAGACAGCGCCACGGAGCGCAGCGATCACGCCCACGCGGGGCATGGCGACCACGGCCAAGGGCCGCCTGCCGGACGTGCGGACCACGATGGTACGGAGCACGGCGGCATGGGGCACGGGCATGCGGGCATGGACATGGCCCCCGGCGGCATCCCGCTCGCCGCCGACGGCGAGGACCGCGACGGCCTGGAGATGGATCTGCTGCACCTTCGGCTCGGCCCCGTCCTGGCGTACTGGCCGGCCGGCCTCGTCCTGCGGTGCAACCTCCAAGGCGACGTGATCGTCGACGCGCAGGCCGCCCTCCTCGCCGTCGACAACCCTGCTGACCTCGCAGCGGCAGCGCCGCCTGCCATGGGCGACCGTCGCCGGTTTGCCGCCCGACGGTGCGACAACGTCGCCAGCCTCCTGGCGCTCGCCGGCTGGGACGATGCCGCCTCCCGCGCCCGCCGTATCCGTGACGCCCTGCTGTTCACCGACGACCTTGACCAGCCGGCGGGAGAGCTCCACAGGCTCCGCCAGAAGATAGGCCGGTCGTGGTTGCTGCGGTGGTCGCTACGCCGGATCGGGCCGCTGGAGGCGCACGAACTCGCACGCCGCGGGCTGCCGGCCACCATGGCCGGCGACGTCCGCGAACGGCTGCTCGCCATGCTCGGCCGTGCCGACGAGAGCATCACCGGTCAGCAGCCCACCGGCCAGCCGCGCGACACACCCATCGCAGCGATCCCTGATCTGGTACGAGGGTGGGACCTCGCCACGGCCCGGCTCATCATCGCCAGCCTCGACCTCGACCCGCTCGCCGCCGACCGGGAGGTGAGTCATGCCTGACCCGGCGGTCACCGTGGTCCCAGCCGGGTGGGCGTTGGCGGCCGCCGGGCTGCTCGGACTGCTGGCGGTCGCCGCCGTCGCTCTCGACGGATTCCTGACCGCCCGGGCAGCCGGCTCCACGTCATCCGGGTTGACCCAGCCGTTCGGGGAGGTGGCCCGGCTGATGCGGCAACGGCGGCGGACCACGGTCGCGGCGGACAGCCTGCTGTGGCGGATAGGCGGGGCAGGGCTGCTGCTGATGGCGCTGATGATCATCACAGTGGTTCCGCTCGGACGGTGGGTCCTCTTCGACCTCGACGTCGGGGTGGTCTGGTTCAACGCCATGGACGTCCTGGCATGGGCGTTCGTGTGGCTGACCGGTTGGGGCGCCAACTCGGCGCACTCCCTGGTCGGCGGATACCGGTTCCTCGCCCACGGGCTGGCCTACGAGCTGCCGTTGATGTTCGCGCTGGTAGCGCCCGCGGTCGGCGCGTCGAGCCTGAACCTCGGGGCAATCGCCGCCGCCCAGCAGGGACTCTGGTTCGTGGTCTGGATGCCGGTGGCCTTCGTTGTCTACTGCATGGGGGTTCTGGCGATCGCTGTCTGGGGGCCGTTCTCCCCGGCCCTCGGCGCCGACGTGGCCGGCGGCGTGACCGCCGAGTTGTCCGGCGTCGACCGGCTGCTGTTCCAGGGCGGCCGGTATTCGCTGCTCGCCGCCGGGGCGGCGTTCGCGGTGCCGGCGTTCCTCGGCGGTGGCGCGGGCCCGCTGCTTCCCGCCTGGGCGTGGATGCTGATCAAGACACTCGCCCTGCTGGCCGTGTTCGTGTGGCTGCGCCGCCGCCTGCCCGCGGCGCGGCCGGACGTGTTCATGGAGGTTGGTTGGGTGGTGCTGCTTCCCGCGGTGTTGCTACAGGACCTGATCGTCGCGGTCATCGCCACGGGGAGGAGCTGACCTGTGTTCACGCACATCGTGTTCTGGGCCCTGGCGATCATCGCCGTGCTCGCCGGCGCCGCCGTGTTCATCGTCGACTCGATGGCCCGGGCCAGCTACGCCCTCGCCGTTTCGTTCATCGCCGTCGGCCTGCAGGTGCTACTCATGCAGCAGAACTACGTCGGCGTGGTGACGATCCTGATGATGGTCATGGAGATGGCGGTCATGGCCGTCTACATGGTCATGTTCATGGGCATGAACCCGGCGCTGATGCCGATGAGCATGGTCCACGACAACCGTCACGCCCTGGCGGTGTCGATCGGTGTGTTCGTGCTCCTCGCCGCCGGGGTGCTGCTGGTGCCGTGGCCGACTCGGCGTGGCGCCCCCGCGCCTGACGTGACGGCGGCGTTGGGGGAGGAGCTGATGGGCCCGAAGATGCTGGTCATGACCGGCGTCGGCGCGGTCATGGCGGTCACCATCGTCGCCGGCGTCGTCCTGGCCGCCCACCGGACCCGCTACGACCGCTTCGGCGACGACCTGCGCCGGCGACCGGCCGACGACCCGCAGCCGGGAGGTGTCGGCCGATGACCTTGCAGACCGTGCTGCTCGCGGCGGCGGCGCTGTTCAGCGTCGGCCTCTACGGTGCGCTGTCCCAGCAGGTGGTGGTCATGGTGATGATGGGGCTGGAGCTGATGCTCAACGGCCTCATCCTGGCCGCCGCCGCTTTCTGGTGGTTCCTCGCCCCGGCCCCGTCCGGGCAGGTGTTGCTGCTGATCATCATCGTCGCGATGACCGTCGAGATGGCCATGGGCTTCGCCGTGGCCACCCACCTGCATCGCGTACGGCGCACCGACATGACCGACATGGCCGCGGACCTGTCTCGATGAGCCAGCTCGCGCAGGCCGCCCTGTGGTCACTGGTGGCGCTCCCTGCGGCAGCGGGCGCCCTGCTGGCCACGACCCGGCGGGCGGAGCGGCTGGCCGCGCCGGTCTCGCTCACGGTCGCCGCAGTCCTGGTGGTCCTGGCGGCGGTGGTCGCGGTGGCCCGGCCCGCCGTGGCGGTGCCGTTCATGGCTGGCGTCGACTTCGCGCTGACCGTGGACGGGCTCGCCGCGCTGCTCGCGCCCATGCTCGCCGTGGTGACTCTGCTGGTGTTGGCCGCCGCAGCAGGAGAGATCCGCCGCTCGCAGGCTCGCTTTCACGGGCTGATGCTGCTGTTCGCCGCCTCCGCCGCGCTCACCGTCACCGCGGCGACGCTGCCCACGTTGCTGTTCGCGTGGGAGATCATGGGCGCCGCGTCGTACGCGCTGATCGGGTTCTGGTGGCGCGACGCCGATCGCGTATCGGCCGGCCTGACAGCGTTCCTCACCACCCGCTCGGCCGACCTGGGCCTGTACATCGCCGCCGCAGCGGCGCTGGCCGGCGGCGCAGGTCTGGCCCTGGCCGACCTGCCCCACAGCAGCCCGGGATGGCGGCACGTGATCGCCGCCGGGGTCCTCGTCGCCGCGCTCGGCAAGGCCGCGCAGCTGCCGTTCTCGTTCTGGCTGTCCCGGGCGATGGCCGGCCCGAGCCCGGTCAGCGCCCTTCTGCACTCCGCGGCGATGGTGGCCATGGGCGGCTACCTGCTGCTGCGGGTGCAGCCGCTGCTCGCCGCCACCGGCTGGGCAGCTCCAGTAACCATGTGGGCGGGTGCGCTGACGGCTTTGCTGCTCGGCACGGTGGCGGTCGCCCAGCGGGACATCAAGCAGCTCCTCGCGGCCTCCACCGCCGCGCAACTCGGGTTCGTGGTGATGGCCGCCGGCGCCGGTACGGTGGCCGGCGGCGCCGCCCAGCTGATCGCGCACGCCGCCACCAAGGCGCTGCTGTTTCTGGCGGCAGGGGCGTGGCTGACCGCGTTGGGCACCACCCAGCTTGCCGGCCTGCATGGGGTGGTCGGGCGGTGGCGGCTGGTCGGCTGGTCCGCCACCGCCGGGGCGCTGGCCCTGGCCGGTATCCCGCCGCTGTCGCTGTGGGCGACCAAGGACGCAGTCCTGGCCCGGGTCCTGGAACAGTCGCTGTGGCTGTACGCGGCCGGTTTGGCAGCGTCCGCTCTGTCGGCCGCTTACGCGGGCAAGCTGCTCGTCGTCATCTGGCGGCCGCTACCCGCAGGCCGGCGCGGAGATGTCGACGCCCACCACGACCAGCAGAAACCAGGGCAGGTGAACTTCCTGCAGCAGGCGCCGCTGGTGGTCCTCGCGATCGGCGCAGCCTACGCCGGTCTGCTGGCCCTCCCGCCGGTCAGCGCCGTGGTTGCCCGGGCCGTCGGGCAGCCCGGCCAGTTCCACGTCTCGCCGGTCGAGCTCGCGGTGTCGGCGGCGGTCGCCTTGGCCGTCGTCCTGCTGGTCGCGCGCCGTCCGCCGCCCGAGCCGGGGCCGGCGCTGCGGTGGCTCGGGCTGGAAGCCGCCGCGCAAGCGCTGGTCGTCCGCCCGACCCTGCGCTGCGCGCGAGCGCTAGCCCGCTTCGACGACCAGGTCCTCGACCGCGGCGTCGAGTTCGCCGCGGCCAGGTCGCTGCGCCTGGCCCAGCACGCCGCCCGCGCCGACGAGCGGTGGCTCGACGCCACCGTCGAACGGGTCGCCGCCGCAACACGGCGGCTGGGACAGCTCGCCCGCCGGCCGCAGACCGGCCAACTGCACCAGTACTACCTCCAGGTCGTCGTCGTGTTCGTCGTCGCCGTCGTCGTCCTCGTCGTCTGGGGATAACCCTTGCTCAGCCTGATCGTCTTCCTGCCGCTGGCCGCCGCGGTCGCGCTGGCTGCCCTGCCACGTCTCGGCGACACCCTGGCGCGCTGGACCTGGGTCGCCGTGGCGGCTGTCGATCTCGGACTGATCGCCGTGCTGTGGCTGCGCTACGACACGCCGCCGCCCGGGCAACTGGCCTTCGCCGAGCGGGCGCCCTGGATTCCCGGCGTGAACAGCAGCTACCACGTCGGCGTGGACGGGTTCTCGCTGCCCCTGGTGGCGATGACCGCAGTGATCTACCTGGCCTGCGCCGTGTACGCGCTGCGCGAGCGGCACCGACCCCGTGGCCACGCGGCGCTGTTCCTGTTCCTGCAGAGCGTCAGCCTCGGCCTGTTCGTCGCCGCCGACCTGATCCTGTTCTTCGTCTTCTTCGACCTGTCCATCGTCGGCATGTACTTCGTCATCGCCGGCTGGGGCCACGGCAACCGCGCACACTCGGCGTTGAAGTTCTTCCTCTACACCTTCCTCGGCTCCCTGGCGCTGCTGGTCGGATTCATCGGCCTGTACCTGGCCGCCGACCCGCACACCTTCGACATGCCACAACTCACCGCCTCGCCACCGCTGCAAGGCCGGCCGCTCGCCGGTGGACTGGTCCTCGCGGCGATCCTGCTCGGCCTGGCCGTGAAGACACCAACCGTGCCGTTCCACACCTGGCTGCCGCCCGCGCACACCGACGCACCCGCCGTCGGGTCGGCGGTCCTCGCGGGAGTGCTGCTGAAGATGGGCACCTACGGCTTCGTCCGCATCGCCATGCCGATGCTGCCGCAGGCCTGGCGGGCGTGGGCCTGGGCGGTGATCGTCGTCGGAGTCGTGTCGGTGATCTACGGGGCGCTCGTGGCGCTGGCCCAGTCCAACGTCAAACGCATGATCGCCTACACCTCGGTCAACCACATGGGCTACATCGTCCTCGCCGTCGGCGTCGCCGGCCTGGTCACCGACAACACCGCACAGGCCCGCACCGTGGCGGTCGCCGGCGCGGTCACCCAGATGGTCAGCCACGGCCTCATCACCGGCGCCCTGTTCCTGCTCGCCGGCGTCCTCCGAAACCGCGCCGGCACCTACGACATGCACGACTTCGGCGGGCTCGCCGCGCCCGCGCCGGCCTTCGCGGCGCTGTTCGCCGTGGGCGCGTTCGCCTCCCTCGGCCTGCCCGCCTTCTCCGGTTTCATCGCCGAGTTCCAGATCTTCACCGGCAGCATCGCCGCCGCACCCGTCACCGCCATCGCGGTGCTCGGCATCCTTATCACGGCGGCGCTGTTCCTGCGCGCGCTGCAACGAGTCTTCACCGGCGACACCACCGGCGCGTCGATCGGGTTCACCGACCTGCGCCCCAGCGAACTGTGGTCGGCCGGGCCACTGCTGCTGCTCTCCCTGCTGATCGGGGTTCTGCCGCGCCCGCTGCTCGACGTCATCGAACCGGCCGCACACGCCGTCGTCGGCCTGCTCAGGCGGTGACGCGTGGAGACGGCGATGATGCGTCCACTGCTGCTGCTTCCCGAGATACTGCTCTCCGGCGGGGCGCTCACCGCCCTGATCGGCGGCTCCTTCGTCCCCCGCCACCAGCAGTGGCTCGTCCGGATCTTCACCGCCGTGGTACTCGTCGCCACGATCGTCACGGCCGCTGTCCAACTGCACGCACCAGCGACAAACGCGTTCGACGACTCGTTCGCCGTCGACACGGCCACCGGGATCGTCCGAATCCTCGCGGCGTCGGGCACCCTACTCATCCTGGCGGTCGCCGCCGACGAGATCTCCGGCAGCGCGCGGGAGAGCGAGACCTACGCCCTGCTGCTGTTCTCCACCGCCGGCACCGTGCTGCTGGCCGGCGCGAACGACCTGCTCGCCCTCGTCGTCGGGTTCCTGCTCGCCAGCATCCCGATCTACGCGCTGATCGGCCTCGCGCACACCGCCGCGGGCGCCGAGGCCGCCATGAAGACGTACCTCATGGGGGCACTGTTCGGCATCCTGCTGCTGCTCGGCGTCACCGTCCTGTCCGGGCTCACCGGCACCACCCGCTACGCCGAACTCGCCGACCGGCTCACCGGCGTGCCGCAGGCGGCGGTGACCGTCGCGGCGGTCGCCGTGATCACCGGACTGATGTTCAAAGCCGGCGGGGTGCCCGCCCACTTCTGGGTACCCGACGCGGCCCAGGCAGCCACCGCCACGGCGGCGACCTTCCTCACCACGGTTCCGAAGATCGGCGCGCTGGTCGCGATCTACCGGCTCGCCGTCGTGCTTCCCCCGTCGTCGTCATGGCCGGTGCTGGTGGCGGCGCTCGCGACGGTGAGCATGACGCTGGGCAACCTCGCGGCCTTCTGGCAGTCCGACCCCCGGCGGCTGCTCGGCTGGTCGACCGTCAGCCAGGTCGGCTTCCTGCTCGTGCCGATCGCGGCGGCCGGCCGCAGCGACCTCGCCCTACCCTCGCTGCTCGTGTACCTCACGGGCTACACGGCGACCAACATCGCGGCGTTCGCCGCCAGCGCCGCCCTGCCCAAGCGTCGGGACCTCGCCGACTGGCGGGGCCTGGCCGCCGACCGGCCGTGGCTCGCCGCGGCCCTGCTGGTGGCGCTGCTCGGCCTCGTCGGCACCCCGCCGACCGCCGTGTTCGTCGGCAAACTCACCACCGCGACCGCCGCATGGGACGGCAGGTACGCCTGGCTGGCCGTCGTCGTGTTCGTCAACACCGTGATCAGCTTGTTCTACTACCTGCGCTGGATCGCCCCGACCTACCGCAGCCGCCGGTCGACGCCCAAGGGCCGGGAACACGCACCATCGAACGACGAGCCCCCGCAGCCTTCATCGACGCGCCTCGCCGTCGCGGCCGCCGCCCTCAGCCTCGTGCTGGGCGTCGCCGCCGGTCTCCTGTGGGATCTGGTGGCACGGCGGTAGGCGCCCACCACCCTGCGGCGGCAACGCCAGGATCAGTCAGCGAGGCCAGCCGAGACGATGCGGGTTGCGCCACGGCATGCCGGTGGCGCCGGCGACCAACCCGGTTGAACTGCCGCACCCCCCCGACGAAGCGGGCCACCGCGACGAGTTTGGGCCCGTGCCAGCCCATCACCGCCTCCAGCCGTGCGAACCGCTGCGGGGTGAGGCGGACGTAGCGGCCGTACCGCAGGATGATTCGCCGGCCGCCGGTGCGGCCGACCAGGTAGCCGATGCTGTCCCCGGTCACTGCGGCCAGGAACGCCGATATCGCGACCCCGATGATGGCCAGTTGGCCGTGCGCCGCGTACCCAGCGCCGAGGATGACCGCCGTCTCACCCGGGGCGGGAACGCCGAAGCTTTCCACCCCGACGAGCACGGCGAGGCCGGGGTAGCCGTAGTGCGCCACCAGGCCGGTGAGGAAACCGCCAGGTTCCCGGACGCTCACTTAGATCCATACACCCGACCCACGTGTTCAGATTCTCGAACCCAAGGATCTAGGCCGTGTCGGGTGCGAGCGCCTTTGCTAGCAGCTCGGACAGTCGGCGCTGCTCGTGTGCGGTCAGCCGGCCGAGCCGGTCGGACGGGAAGTCGAAGGCCCGCCGGAGGGTGTCGCGTACCCCTTGCCCCGCCGGGGTGATGGACACTCGCTTGATTCGCCGGTCGGCCGGGTCGGGTACGCGGGCCACGAAGCCGCTGGTCTCCAGCCGGGAGACGAGCTGGGTGACGTTCGAGGCGTCGCACAGCAGCGCGGCGGCGAGTTCCCCCATGGCGCAGCTGCCCTCCGCCAGCTGGTCGAGCAGGCAGGCCTGGGCGGCGCTCAGCCCGACCGTCCGCGCCGCGCGGTCGTACGCCGCGTCGTAGGCGTACACGAAGTCCCACACCTGCTGGTTGAGGGTGTTCGCCACCTCGGTCATGGTTCCAGATTAGTTGACTCAATCAAACATCGGTGGTTGGGTGGGTCGAGAAGCTTTAGTGACTCAAACAAAGGAGTGATGTAGGGTGCAGCGTCCGAACTCGGCCGAGTCCGGCATGGCCCGCATACTGGTGACCGGGGTCCGCGGCAAGACGGGCGTACCGCTGACGGAGCTACTCGCGGCAAGGAACAGCATCGAGGTGCTCGGCGGCAGCAGCAACCCCGCCACGGTCGGCATCGACGGCGTCCGCCCGACCGCCTTCTCGTGGGACGACCCCTCCGGCTGGCCGGCGGCGACCGACGGCGTCGACGCCGTGTACGTCGTCCGGCCGGACCGTGCCGATGCGCCGGAGCTCATCGGCGCGCTGCTGACCGAGACGTCCCCCCGGACCCGGGTCGTCTTGCTGTCCGAACGGGAGGCGGACTACGAGGGGCCCGACGGGTGGGCGCCGCGCGCCGAGCGCGCGGTTCGCGACAGTGGACGCCCCTGGACGATCCTCCGGCCGAGTTGGTTCATGCAGGTCTTCACCGACCCGCGCTTCTACCGCGACCAGATCGCAAGCACCGGAGAGCTGGCGTTCCCCACCGGTGGCGCGACGGTGGCGTGGATCGACGCCCGGGACATCGCGGCCGTCGCCGAGCGGGCGCTGCTCGACGAGGGACACGTCGGCCAGGTGTACGAACTCTCCGGCCCGGAGTCCCTCTCGCTGCCACGCACCGCGCAACTGCTCTCCGCCGCGGCAGGACGCCCCGTGGTCCACCGCGAGGTGACCATCGACCAGGCCGTGGCCGGGACCGAGGACTTCTATCGAGACCTCTCCGTGCTGACGTTCGAGCGCGTGCGCGCCGGCAGCTTCGCGAAGGTGACCGACACCGTCGAGCGCGTTACCGGACGGCCGGCGCGGACGCTGCAAGCCTTCATCGCCGACACCGAACCGGATTTGCGACGCGCGAGCCGATGACACCTGGGCGGCCCGCCCCCAGCCGGGATGCCTCATCCGCTCGCCGGCACGTGCCGCAAGCCCATTCGTACGCAGAGAGGAGCCAGCACGGCATGCATGCTCCTGGCGCTCGCGCCTGACGCTCCGGCCGCAGCAAGCTGATCGTGGTGCCACACGCTGAACGCCCTGCGCCTTGGCCGGCGCCTGGTGACCGAGGCATCCGCCACCGGACCGGGCCGGCGAGCGTTCGTCGACATCCGACCCGTCACGACCGCAGCCGACGCATCTGTATATGCCCGTCGGGCGTGAGCAGCGGTCAGTTGTCGGAGCTGCCATCCGATTACAGGGTGACCGGGCAGCGGGGCGTCGTGTTCTACGGTCAGGGCGTGGGATTCTCCATCAAACTTGCGCCCGGAGTGCGGATCCGTGCCTCGTCGCGTGGCATCCGTACCAGCATCGGCCCGCGGGCAGCCCGAGTCCACCTCGGCGCCGGCCGCACCGGCTTCTCCACAGGGGTGGGGCCGGTCGGGTTCTACACCTCACTCGGCGGCGGCCGTCGAGGCAGCTCCGCGGGCCGGGCTACCTCGGCGGCGAGCTACCAACGGCAGGTCGCGGCGCAGCAGCGCCAAGCGATGCAGACGCAGCGGGCCGAGGAAGCAAGACGGTTGGCGCAGACGTTCCTGCGGATTCTCGAGCTGCACCGGGTTGATTTCCCTGCCGCGTCGCGGCCGATCGCGCCAGACCCCGCACCACCCGATCGGGCCGCCATTTACAAGCACTACGAACGGCAGGCCCAGGCCGGGATCGGCTTCTTCGAGCGCGCCAAGCGCGCGCAGGCCAAGCAGCAAGCCGCGCAGTGGACCGAGGCTGAGGTCCAGCGACAGTGGAGCTCGCTACGGGAACAGCAGGCAGGCTGGCAGCGGTACCTCGACGAACGCTGGCAGCAACTCTGCACCAACGTGCCCGAAGTCGTCCTGCAAACACTTGAGGAAGCTTTCGAAGACAACGAGGCACCCAGCGCCGCTGTTGACGCCACCGGCGAAGAGGTATCGCTCGTGGTGCTCGTCCCCATCGTCGAGCACGTCGTACCCGAACGCATGCCCACCACCACCCAGGCCGGCAACCTGTCGCTGCGTAAGCTCCCGCAACGCGAACGGGCCGACTACTACAAGCAGTTCGTCTGCGGCCAGGTCCTCGTCACCCTGCGGGAAGCCTTCGCCGTCGCCCCCGGCATCACCACCGCACGAGTGGCCGTACTCCGCCACGACGGACCCGACAGCTACGGCCGACCCCGCGTATCCTGCCTGCTTGCGACAAGGATCGCTCGATCCGCGCTAAACGGAGTCCGGTGGGACGCCGCCGATGCCGCTGCCATCGTCAACGACACCAGCTCCGAACTGCTGCTCAACCCACGAACCCGCACCGGCGAACTCCTGCCCCTGGACCTCGGCACCGAGCCGGCACTCACCGAACTCATCAACGCCGTCGACCTCGCCGAACTCACCGCCGCCGCCCCGCAATGACAGCACGGACTCAACCCCGCCACCCTCACTCGAAATCCGCAGCTTCGAACGAGGATCTGTTCCAGTAACCCGAGCTCCCCGGGGGAGCCGCGCTCGGGTGGCTCGACCGGCTCGAACGAGCCGAGCTCATCCGCCCCACGCCCGATCCGCCGACCGGGCCCGGGGTGCTCGTTCGTCTCACTCCGCGAGGCAGCAAGGCCGCCAGCGGATGCCTGGCGGCTGGCGCGGAGAGCCGGGCAGCCCGCCGGGCCGCCGCAGAACGACAGGCCGTTGACCGGTGGTGTGTGGGCCGGCAGCCGGCCGGGCCACGAGCCCGCGCGGCGTGAGGAGCGGACGTCGGCCGCATCGGCGCAGGCGTCCTGGTGGCTGGTTTGGGCATCTTTGCGATGGCGGACGGTGGATCCAAGTTCTGGGATGACCTCCACCGCTTGGAGCGGACAGGGAATCGTAGTGGCGGAGGAACGAGCAAGGGTGATCTGGGGCCGGGCTGGAAGCCGCAGGATCCGGGTGACCCGAAGTGCTCCAACGGTTGCGAGGATGTAGCGAAGGACATCCAAAAGAGGCTGGGCGGCGGACAAATCTATCGACTCTCCAACGCCGAAAACCCCCCAGGGAAAGATAATTTCTTCGGGCTGGGCGGCTACATGAAAAAGGAGCAATGGGGTTACTACCAGCAGGGTTGGTATACCCACGACGTCGTCGTTTACGATGGCAGAGTTTATGACGGGTTCACGGATAGGACGGGTGTCTCCATGGAAGAGTCCAATCCCGCTGGGAATATGGTGACGACATCTTGACGTGGACGCCGATCTCGTGACGGGGCGGAAACTTTCCAGAATCTACGGGAGCAACCCCTCATGTTCGGCCTGGATGGCTCGTACCGCATGTATGTAGCCTTTCTCAGAGGCTACGAAATGGGTTCTGGCGACGATCTGCTCACCAGGCTGAAGGAGAAGTTGGTCGGCGACCTCGGAACTGGGCAGAATCTAGTACGGCAGCCGCCAATTGCTAGCTGACCAGGGCGTAGTCGCGATTCAGTCGGGTGCGTTGGTGGAACCAGCGGGCGCGGGCTTGGTGACGG
>NZ_JBIAHQ010000024.1:0-102220 GCF_042870725.1 Micromonospora sp. NPDC006431 | reverse complement strand
CAAAGGCACAAAGCCAGTCAGACGAAGAGTCACGCCCACTGCTGCCGACCATCAGCCCATCACCTGCAGACCGACCAAGCCAGCCTCACAGTCAGCCGAGGGTCACGTAGGGCCGGTTTCCAGGTGAGCCTTCAGCGTGGCCAGATCCTTCCGGTTCGCCCGGCGCATCGTGGCGGCCAGGACCGGAGCGGCGACCGACGCGAAGCCGCTGGGCTCGCCTCGATTGCGCAGGATCATCCGGGTGGCGCCGTCGCCGTGCGGCTCCCACCGGTAGGTGGTCTCCATCGGGAATGGCCCCTCGGCGGTCCGCATCACGAGCCGCTCGTCCGGGACCAGCTCGACGATCTCGTAAGTGTAGGCGAGCCGCCTACCGAGGAAGTGCGCCACGAAGGCGACCCGGGAACCGACCCGCAGGGGCGTCGGCGTCAACCATTCGACCGAGGTGATGTTCACGTACCACGCGGGCGCGTTCGAGGGATCGCCCGCGTACCGGGCCACCTCGGCGACCGGACGGCCGATCACCACCTCGGACACCACATCCACCGCCACGGGCACACCCTCCGCGTCCTGGCCACGCCGACTCCTCGTCGCATCCAGTCTGACCCGTCACCGGGCGCGCCGCGCCCACGACGGGCGGGCCCGCAACCTGGCGAGTAGCGTGCACGCCGAACGATCAACGCGAGGAGGCGCACCGTGCTGACGACGACCGTGGACGTGCCGACCGGCGACGGAGTGGCCGACGCGTATCTCGTCCGGCCCGACGGGGAGGGCCCATTCCCGGCCGTCCTGGTCTTCATGGACGCGTACGGGCTGCGCCCGCGGCTGGCGGAGATGGCCGAGACGATCGCCGCCCGCGGCCACGTCGTGCTGGTGCCGAATCTCTTCCACCGCTTCGGTCGCGCGCCGCTGGTCGACCTCTCCGGGCTCCGCGAGCCGTCCCAGCGCGGCGCGCTGTTCGAGGAGCTCGGCCCGATGATCCGCTCCCTGAGCCCGGACGTCGTCGCCCGGGACACCGCCGCCTACCTGGACTTCCTGGCCGCGCAGCCGGACGTCGCGCCCGGCCCGGTCGCCGTCACCGGCTACTGCATGGGCGGCCTGAGCGCGCTGCGGGCCATCGAGGCGCACCCGGACCGGATCGCCGCCGCGGCCGTCTTCCACGCCGGGCGGCTGGCCACCGACGCCCCGGACAGCCCGCACCTGGCCGTCGGCGCGGTCACCGGCGAGCTGTACTTCGGCCACGCCGACCAGGACCGGTCGATGCCGGCCGAGCAGATCGCCGTCCTGGAACAGGCCATGGACCGCGCCGGCGTCGCCTACCGCTCGCAGGTGTACCCGGGTGCCCGCCACGGCTACACCCAGTCCGACACCTCTGAGTACGACGAGCAGGCCACCGAGCGGCACTGGGCCGCCCTGTTCGACCTGCTCGACCGCACGTTCCGCCGCTGACCGGCGACCTGTACGCGGCGACCGGGTCAACCGTCACCAACAGGACGGTTCACGGTTCACCCGCGTTGCGTCGGGTAACCGCCGCCATGGCCGACAAGCGGCGTACCGCCGACACCGTCCGCTCGCCCCTGAACCGGGTGACGGGGCGGGGCGAACGAGCGGTGACCCGCGTCCGTAGCCAGGGCGGACAGGCCGGCCGGCTACGCCTGCGTCAGCTGGAGGTCACTGCCGTGATCTCCGTGCAGGCCGGGCTCGCCGCCGCGCTCGCCGCCCTGCTCGCCCAGTACCTCCTCGGCCCCGGCGCGCACGTCTTCGCCCCGGCCGCCGCGGTCGGCACGATCGCCACCGCCATCGGGCAGCGGGCCCGGCGGACCTTCGAGCTGCTGGTCGGGGTCGGACTCGGCATCCTCGTCGGCGACCTGTTGCGCTTTCTGCTCGGCTCCGGGTCCTGGCAGCTCGGGCTGGTCGTGGCGCTGGCGATCGCGACGGCGCTGCTGGTGGCCGGCCGGGGCGGCGCCCTGGTCGGCCAGGCCGGCGGTACGGCGGTCCTGATCTCCGCCCTGGCCCCGGTCCGGTCCGGCCTCGAGCTGCCCCGCATCTTCGACGCGCTCGTCGGCGGCCTGGTCGGCCTCGCGGTGGTCGTCCTGCTGCTGCCGGTCAATCCGATCCGGGTGCTGGACCGGGCCGCCGCGCCGATCTTCACCGTCCTCACCGAGCAGCTCGACGCGGTGGCGCACGCCCTGACCACCCGGGACGCCGACGCGGCGGTCCGCGCGCTGGAGCGGCTGCGCGGGCTGGACGCCGACGTCGGGCGGCTCAACGAGGCGCTCACCGGCGCCGGAGAGGTGGTCACGCTCGCGCCGGCCCGCTGGCACCGCCGCGCGCTGTACCACCGTTACGCCAATGGCGCGGCACATCTGGAACGGCTGATCCTCTACGCGCGGTCGGTGGCCCGCCGCTCCGCCACCGCCCTGCAATATGACGAGCCCATCCCGGCTGCACTCCCCGACGCCGTCTCCCGGCTCGCTGAGGCCGCACGGGCGCTGCGCCGAGCCGGCCGCTCCGGCGAGGACCTGGACCGCACTCACCAGCTGACCCGGGAGAGCGCCCAACTGGCCGGCCGGGCGTGGGCCCAGGGCGTCCGCTCGTACGGTGACGGCGTGATCACCGACCTCCGTACGGCGGCCAGTGAGCTGCTGCGCGCCACCGGATGCGAGCCGGACGACGCCAACCGGATGGTGCGGACCGCCGCCGGCGCGGGTGAGGCGGAGCTGCACCCACCGATCCGGGCGCGGATGCTCCGGCCCCGGCGGCACACCCCGCGCGCCCGGCGGCGCCTCCGGCTGGAGCGGCGGGCCCACGGACGACGGGGCCGTCGAACGAGCGCTCCAGCCCGAGGCGAACGGCGGGCCGGTGCGCCGGCAGGCCACGGACCGGAAACTGGCCCCTCCCATGACCGGCGAGCGTGATTAGCGTCGGGTCATGACCATGGACCCGGATGAATTGCGCGACCGCTTCGCGGCGCTGACCACGGCCCACGTCGCCGACGCCTGCCTGCGGGCTGCCGCGCCGGTCCGCTGCGCCCCATCCGGCGTCGGACCGGTGGTCGCCGGTGGGCGGGCCGCCGGGCGGGTGCTGCCGACCCGGCACGTCGGCAGCGTCGACATCTTCCTGGAAGCGATCGACCGGGCCACGCCCGGCGACGTGCTGGTGGTGGACAACGGCGGACGCACCGACGAGGCGTGCGTGGGCGACCTGGTGGTGCTGGAGGCGCAGGCCGGCGGGCTGGCCGGCCTGGTCGTCTGGGGCCTGCACCGCGACACCGTCGACATCCGGGCGGTGGGGCTGCCGGTGTTCAGCCTGGGCGCCACCCCCTCCGGGCCGCAACGGCTCGACCCGCGGCCGCCGGAGGCGTTGAGGTCGGCGCGGGTGGGGGAGTGGACCGTCGACCCCGACGACCTCGCGCTGGCCGACGAGGACGGGGTGCTCTTCATCTCGGCCACCCGGGCCCGGGAGTTGTTCGACCTCGCGGAGTCCATCCGGGACACCGAGCGGCGGCAGGCCGAGCGGATCCGTTCCGGCGAACCGCTGCGGGCGCAGGTGGGTTTCGGGGGCTACCTGGCCGCACGGGCCGAGAACTCGGCGCTGACCTTCCGGGACCACCTGCGTGCGGTCGGCGGCGCGATCGAGGAATGAGCTCGGCGGGGTCGCGGCCGGCGATCCCGCGGTCCGGGGCGTCGGACGCGTCACGCCGCCTGGGGCAGGTGCCGCAGCCGGCGGTTCCACCACCCGGGGCGGGTGTGGGCCTGCCGGCGCAACCGCCGGTGCTCCCAGTGCTGATAGGCGACGAGCACCGGCACGAGTCCGAGCATGACCGCCGGCACGCGCAGCCGGGCGGTGCGGTTCTCCCGGACCACGGCGAGCAGGCCCGCGACGGCCGAGGTGTAGAGGATCGGGTTGTAGAAGGACATCAGCTCCGGTCCCAGCCCCTCGCAGTCCTCCAACCACGGCAGGCCGGCTCTGGTGCGACGAGTTGGCCAACCGCGCAGATGAGCCGACACGGCGGCGAGCCCGAAGCCGTTCGCCGCGGCCAACAACGGGTCAGCGGACTCGTCGCGACCGGTCGCGGCCAGGACGCCGCCGGTGACGAGCGTCCAGAAACCCGCGGCGGCGTACGGCCCGATCAGCGAGGCGAGCGGCATGCCGACACCCGCTGCCAGCTCGAAGGCCACGTGTCCGGCCAGACTGACCACGGTCAGCCGGGTCAGGGGTCGGCGCCCGACGGGTCCGGCTCGGATGCGACGAGCGCGCCGCGCGTGGCCCCCGAACATCACCGGAGGCCGTCCGACGTGATGCACCGGAAATGCCCCACTACGCTCCGCCCCTCACGAGATTTGCCGCGCCGCTGCTGCCCGACGGCGAGGTCCGCCCGAGCGCGGCGGGTGTACCCCGTTTTCGGCCGGGCATTCGCCACGCTGCGATCAGCGGCCGGAGCCCCGGAGCGTCGGCCGGCAACCAGGACCGGCGGGACGTCGAGGACCGCGAGCCACCGCCGGCCCGGACGGCGCAGGAGCCGTCCGGGCCGGCGACGTACTCAGAAGCCGAGCGCCTCGCGGCCGCCGACGATCGGCAGGGTGAGGCGGCTGGAGCCGGGCTGGACGGTCAGCTGGGTGCCGCCGAGCGGCAGCAGGGTGTATTCCTGATCGCTGGAGAAGACGACGACCCCGATGCGGTGCCCCGCCGCGAAGACGTAGTCCTTCGGCTCCAGGGTCCAGCGGTAGTCGTACATCACGCCCTGCTGGACCGCGACCGTGTGCGACCAGCCGGTCCGGTTCTGCGGATCCATCCAGCCCCGCGTCACCACGACCGGCCGCGCGGTCGAGCCGGGCGCGCCGTAGTCGACCAGGTAGACCGACAGGTTCGCGTCGGCGCGGTTGTCGATGGACATCCGCAACCGCATCTCCGGCCGCCCGGACAGCCGCACGTCGCCGGTCAGCACCGGCGAACGGTAGAGCAGCCGGTTGGCGCTGGCCGTGTCAGGACCAGCCACCAGCGTGCTCGGGCTGATCGTGCGGCCCTCGTCCACGAACGACTGCTCGGTGCGCTGGTTCAACGCGCCGATGGTGAACAGGCTGCCGGGCTCGGACGCGCTGTCGGCGGCGAAGTGCAGCGCCACATCCCGGGCGCCCGGGTCCGGCCAGTTCGCGTACGTGGTGTAGGACCGGTTCTCGCGCTGCAGGACCGCCGTGGGCTCGTCCATGATGCCGTTCTGCACACCCCACAGCCAGTAGTCGAACCAGCGGTTCTCGGTCTGCTTGTAGGTCCACGCCTGGCCGCTCGGCAGGGTCACCGTCGCGGCGTTGCCCGGCCCGCCGTGGCCGCCCTGGTGCAGCCAGATCTTGCGCGGCACGCCGGCTTTGGCGAGCCGGTCCCACCAGCCGGCGAAGTTCTCCGTCTTCACGTTCCAGTCGTTGAGTCCGTGCACGACGAAGACGCTGGCGGTGACCTTCTTGGCGTCCGGCAGGTAGTCGCGGGCCCGCCAGAAGTCGCTGTAGTCCCCGGTAACCCGGTCCTGTTCCGCCGTCAGCTGGGCGATCTCGTCGACGCACCGGCCTTCGGCGCGCGCCCTGCCCGCCGTGTACTGCGCCAGAACGTCGAGGTCCTCGCCCTGGAAGGTGCCCGGTGCCACCACCAGCCCGTTGGCCCGGTAATAGTCGTACCAGTTGCTGATCGCCGAGACCGGGATGATGGTCTTGAGGTTCTCGACCCCGGTCGTGGCCACCATGTTGGGCAGCGTCCCGTTGTACGAGACGCCGGTCATGCCGACCGCTCCGGTGGTCCAGTCGGCGGTGACCGGTTCGCCGGCGGCGTTGTACGCCTTCGCCCGGCCGCCCAGCCAGTCGATGATGGCCTTCGTGCCCAGCGTTTCCGCCATGTCCCCACTGGTCGGACAGCCGTCGGAGTCCGCGGTGCCGATGCTCTGCCCGAGCACCACCGCGTACCCGCGGGGGACGTAGTAGTCGTCGAGGGATCCGGGCAGGTTGGCCTTGGCCCGCTGGATCCCGATCGCCTGTGACTGGCTGCGCAGCTGCGTGGTGAGCCCGGTCTGTGGCAGCTCGTCCACCAGCACGCTCGGGTACGGCACGTCGTTCCAGGTGCCCTTGCGGTACGGGCTGTGCTCGAAGACGACGGGGACCTTGAACCCCTCCGTGGCGGTCTCCCGAGGGCGGGAGATGTCGGCGACGACCCGGTCGAGCCGGCCGTCGTGGTCGGTGTCGAGCGGCGTCTCCACCCACACCCGTTCCTCGATGGCGTCGGCGAACGAGAACACCGGTTGGGTCATCCCGTCGCTGACGACGATGCCTGGTGACGGCGTGGCGGCGGCCGGTGCCGCGGGCACGGCCAGGACGGTTGTGGTGGCTAGAGCGGCGGTGAAGAGAATGCGATAGCGCGGTTGGCGCACGTATACCTCCCGTGGTGGGGGCTTCCCAAGAGGATCATGGTAGTTGCGCCACTGGCCACGGTCGATGGTCGCTCGGGCGCGAATGGCGCCCGGGTCAGACGTGGCTGATCACGTCCTTGCCGTACGCGGACAGGGTCTTCTCCTTGTCGTCGTGCATCAGGTAGAGGGCGAAGTTGTGCACCCCGATCTCCTTGAGTTCCTGCAGCCGGTCGACGTGAGCCGACTCGGGCCCGAGCAGGCAGAACCGGTCGACGATCTCGTCCGGCACGAAGTCGGTGGACGGATTGCCGGCCCGGCCGTGGTGCGCGTAGTCGTAGCCCTCGCGGCCCCGGATGTAGTCGGTCAGCGCCTTCGGCACTACCCCGGAGTCGCCGTAGCGGGCGACCAGGTCGGCCACGTGGTTGCCGACCATGCCGCCGAACCAGCGCAGATGGTCCCGCTGGTGGGCGAGGTTGGTGCCGACGTAGGCGGGCGCGGCCACGCACATGGTGATCGCGTCGGGGTCCCGGCCGGCGGCGGTGGCCGCGTCGCGTACCGAGCCGATCGTCCAGCGGGCGATGTCGGGGTCGGCGGTCTGCAGGATGAAACCGTCGGCCTGCTCGCCGACCAGCCGCAGCGCCTTCGGGCCGTACGCGGCCATCCAGACCTCCAGCCGGCCGTCGCGCACCCACGGGATGCGCACCGGCGTGCCGTGGTGTTCGGCCTCCCGGCCCTCGGCCAGTTCCTTGATCACGTGCATGGCCTGTTTCAGCGTGGCGAGGCTCGCCGGCGGCTGGCCGATGACCCGCCGGGCCGAGTCGCCGCGACCGATCCCGCAGACGGTGCGGTTGCCGAACATCTCGTTGAGGGTGGCGAACAGCGACGCGGTGACCGACCAGTCGCGGGTGCTCGGGTTGGTCACCATCGGCCCGACGATCAGGTGCTTGGTCGCGGCGAGGACCTGCGAGTAGATGACGAACGGCTCCTGCCACAGCACGCAGGAGTCGAACGTCCAGCCGTAACGGAAGCCGTTGTCCTCGGCGGCGGTGAGCCCGGCGACGACGTCGCGGGCGGGTGGGTCGGTCTGGAGTACAACACCGAAGTCCACGGCCACTCCTTGTCAAACCAGGTACTGGCAGAGATCGCGCTTGAGGAACGTGCCGTGTCCGGCGGCGCCGTGGAACGCGCCGTCGTCGACGACGACCCGACCGCGGGACAGCACGGTGGCGACCTTCCCGGTCAGCGCCATGCCCTCGTACGCGGAATAGTCCACGTTCATGTGGTGGCTGCTCGCGGAGATGGTCTGCCGGGCCGTCGGGTCGTACACCGTGATGTCCGCGTCCGCGCCGGGCGCGATGACGCCCTTGCGGGGGTAGAGGCCGAACATCCGGGCGGGTGTGGTGGAGCTGATCTCCACCCAGCGCGGCAGGGTGATCTCGCCGCGCACGACGCCCTGATAGAGCAGGTCCATCCGGTGCTCGACGCCCGGCATCCCGTTCGGGATCTTGGAGAAGTCTCCCCGGCCGAGTTCCTTCTGGTCCTTGAAGCAGAACGGGCAGTGGTCGGTGGACACCAGCGACAGGTCGTTGGTGCGTAGACCGCGCCACAACTCCGCCTGGTGTTCCTTGGGTCGCAGCGGGGGAGAGGCGACGTACTTCGCGCCCTCGAAGTCCGGCCTGGCCAGGTCGTCCAACGACAGGAACAGGTACTGCGGGCAGGTCTCGGCGAACACGTTCTGGCCGGTGTCCCGGGCGCGGGTGACCGCATCGAGGGCGTGCGCGGCAGACAGGTGCACGATGTACAGCGGCGCGCCGGTGACCCTCGCGAGGGTGATGGCCCGGTTGGTCGCCTCGCCCTCCAGCTCGGGTGGCCGGGTCAGCCCGTGCTGCACCGGGTCGGTCTGGCCACTCGCCAGTGCCTGCAGGACGAGCTGGTCGATGGCGATGCCGTTCTCCGCATGCATCATGATCATCGAGCCGGTGTCGCGGGCCTTCTGCATCGCCCTCAGGATCTCCCCGTCGGTGGCGTAGAAGACCCCGGGGTACGCCATGAACATCTTGAAGGTGTTGACGCCCGCGTCGATGCAGGCCTCCATCTCCTTCAGCGACGTGTCGTTCACGTCCGAGATGATCATGTGGAACGCGTAGTCGATCGCGCAGTTGCCGTCCGCCTTGCTGTGCCACTTGTCCAGCGCGGACAACAGCGACGTGCCTTTGGCCTGCACCGCGAAGTCAACGATGGTCGTCGTACCGCCCCAGGCGGCCGCGATCGTGCCGGTCTCGAACGTGTCCGTCGAGAACGTGCCGCCGAACGGCATCTCCATGTGGGTGTGCCCGTCGATGCCGCCCGGCACCACGTACTTCCCGGCGGCGTCGATCACCCGCTCGGCGCCGGCCGCCCACTGCTGCGCCAGACCCGAGTCGGGTGCGGCGAGCGCCGCGATCCGTTCGCCCTCCACCAGCACGTCCGCCGGGTACGCCCCGGTGGCGTTGACGACAGTCCCGTTGCGGATGACGATGCTCATGCCGGCGCCTCGCTTCGCTCGCCGCCGTCATGAGGCACATCCGCGCAGTGCTTGATGATTCGCTCGCTACGCTCGCTCATGCCGGCGCCTCGCTTCGCTCGCCGCCGTCATGAGGCACATCCGCGCAGTGCTTGATGATTCGCTCGCTACGCTCGCTCATGGCTTCACCAGCGATTCGTAGGTCTCGGGCCGGCGGTCGCGGTAGAACGCCCACAGGTCGCGCACCTCGGCCAGCCTGTCCATGTCCAGGTCGCGGACGACGACCTCCTCCTCGGTGTCCGACGCCGCCGCGCCGACCAGCTGCCCCCGGGGGTCCACGAAATAGGACTGGCCGTAGAAGTCGTTGTCGCCCAACGGCTCCACCCCGACCCGGTTGATCGTCCCGACGTAGTACTCGTTCGCGACCGCGGCGGCCGGCTGCTCCAGCCGCCACAGGTACTCCGACAGGCCGCGGCTGGTGGCGGAGGGGTTGAATACGATCTTCGCGCCGGCCAGCCCCAGGGCGCGCCAACCCTCCGGGAAGTGCCGCTCGTAGCAGATGTAGACGCCGATGCGACCCACAGCGGTGTCGAAGACCGGATAGCCCAGGTTCCCCGGCCGGAAGTAGAACTTCTCCCAGAACCCCTTCACCTGCGGAATGTGGTTCTTCCGGTGCTTGCCGAGGTAGGTGCCGTCGGCGTCGATCACCGCAGCGGTGTTGTAGTAGACCCCCGGCTGCTCCTGCTCGTACATCGGCACGATCAGGACCACCCCGTGCTGCTCGGCGACCTCGCGCATCAGCGCCGTCGTCGGCCCGTCCGGGATCGCCTCCGTGTACGAGTAGTAGTCGGCGTCCTGGACCTGGCAGAAGTACGGACCGTAGAACAACTCCTGCAGGCAGACCACCTGCGCGCCCTGCGACGCGGCGCGGCGGATCGCCTCGACCGCGTTCGCGATCATGGACTCCTTGTCACCGGTCCACTTCTGCTGCACCAGCCCGGCTCGGATGATGGTGCTCACCTGACCTCCCCCTTGGCGTGGCTGCCGCGCGGTGCCGACAGCGCCAGATAAACCACGAACGCGCCGACCAGGCCGGCGACCCAGCTGTAGTCGTAGAGCGGCTTGAGGAACGGGATGAGCCCGTCCTCCGGGAACGGGCCCTTGCCGGGCGCGGAGTAGGCGCCACCGACGGCGAGGACCGCGCCGACGACGGTGGCGACGACCGCCGTCCAACTCCAGCCGCCGGAGAACCAGTGTCGGCCCTCGGGGCGGTAGAGGGCGGGCAACTGCAGGCGGGTGCGGTTGCGGACCCAGTAGCCGGCGATGAGCACGCCGGCGACCGCGCCGAGCAGGCCCCCGTAGAACCCGAGCCAGACGAAGATGTAGATGTTCGGGTCCTGCACCAGCCGCCACGGCTGGATCAGGATGCCCAGCACCCCGGTGATCAGGCCTCCGGTCCGGAAGGTGACCAGCCGGGGTGCGGCGTTGGAGAAGTCGTACGCCGGACTGACCGTGTTGGCCGCCACGTTCACCGACAGCGTGGCCACCACCACCGTGAACAGGCCGAGCGCGACGACCAGCGGGTTGTCGAACTTCGCGGCCAGCTGGATGGGGTCCCAGATCGCCTCGCCGTAGACCACCGCCGTACCGGAGGTGATCACGATCGACAGGATGGCGAAGAACGACATCGTGGTGGGCAGCCCCAGGATCTGCCCGTACGCCTGCTGCCGCTGGCTGCCACCGAACCGGGTGAAGTCGGGGATGTTCAGCGAAAGGGTCGCCCAGAAGGCGATCATCGCCATCAACGACGGGGCGAACAGTTTCCAGAAGTCGGCGCCCCAGCCCAGCTTGGACGGCTGGGACAGGATCGGGCCGGGCCCGCCCGCCTCGACCAGCACCCAGATCAGCAGCGCGACGGCGACCACGATGACGAACGGCGCGGCCCAGTTCTCGAAGCGGCGCAGGGTGTCCATGCCGCGCCAGATGATCGCCATCTCGATCGCCCAGAACAGCAGGAACGACGCCCACAGCGTCCACGGGTGGTCCATCACCTCCGTCGCGTCGACCCACCAGGAGCCCAGCAGCTTGCCGGCGATCGCGTAGATCGCCTCACCGCCGATCCAGGTCTGGATGCCGAACCAGCCGCAGGCGATGAAGGCGCGCAGCAGGGCCGCGAGGTTGGCGCCCCGGACGCCGTAGAAAGCGCGGGCGAAGACCGGGAACGGGATGCCGTACTTCGTCCCCGCGTGGCTGTTCAACAGCATCGGGATCAGGACGAGCAGGTTGCCCAGGGTGATGGTGAGGAACGCCTGCACCCAGTTCATGCCGAGCTGGATGAGCCCGGCGGCGAGCAGATAGCTGGGGATGTTGTGCGCCATCCCGACCCACAGCGCTGTGAAGTTGTACGTGTTCCAGGTGCGCCGCTCGATGGGCACCGGGGCGAGTTCGAGGTTGAAGTACCGGCTGTCGGCGATGGTGGAGAAATCGCGCAGCTCCACTCGGCCATCCGGATGGGTGATCTGGGTGCCCGGCTCGACCGCGGTGGCTTCGTGGGGTAGGGGTTCAACGGCCATCGGTGTCACCTCCCTGTTGCGCTGCCGCAACAGCGCCGGGCAGCCGGCGCGCGTGCTGCGGATGGGGCGGAACAGCACGATCTTTATCTCGGAATGGTGAGTGTCACGGACCCGCCACGGGCAGTGGCAAAGTGTCCACGCTTGCCATGATCACGGCACACTGTGTCCACGGGCACGGCCGCAGCGATCATGTCAATCCGCGCGGCGGACGGATTCCGGCCGCCTACCGGATTCGGCGTCCCGTCATGCGTCGTCGAGTTCGTGCACCAGCAGCGCGACGTACAGCGACAGCATCGACTCCGGGTCCTCCAACGACACCCCGAGCACCTGCGCGATCCGCGCCAACTGCTGGTAGTACGCGGTCCGCGACACGTGTGCGGCAGCCGCCGCCGCGGACTTGTTGCCGCCCTGCTCGCAGAAGCAGCGCAGCAGCTCCAGCAGCCGGCTGTGGTGGTTGGCGTCCCGCGCCAGCAGCGGACCCAGCTCGCGGTCCGCGAAGGCCCGGACCCGATCGTCGTCGCGCAACAGGTGCAGCAGACCGCGCAGGCGCACGTTGTCCAGCCGGTGGTACAGCTGCGTGCCGGGGGCGCGCAGGGCCGCCCCCGCCACGTGAGCGGCCTCGCCCAGACTGCGGCGTACCTCGGCGACGTGCGACACGGTGGTGCCGACCGCCACCAGCACCGGACCGGCCGCCGAGCGGTGCACCTCCCGGGCCAACCGGCGCAGCACCGCGTCGACCCCGGCCTGCGCCGGCAACGACAACAGCGCGCGTACGGTCGTGTCGTCCACCACGCCCACCAGGGCGGGCACCGCCACCCGCCGCGCCGCCAGCGCGGTCGCCTCCGCGAGGTCCCGCAACACCTCCTGCGTGGCCAGCGCGGGGGCCCGGGGCGTCCCGGTGGCCGGCCGGATCGCCATCCCGACCAACTGCCGCCGCTCGACGCCGACCCCCAGCGCCGCCGCCCGGGCGGCCAGGTCCGGCGGCGGTACGGCCTGACCGAGCAGCTGCGCGAGCAGCATCCGGTGCGTCTGCCGCTCCAGACTTTCCCGGTCCCGCGCCACGAGCCGATGCACCGCCAACGCCGACGCGGCCCGCTCGGCGACCACCACGTGCCGGTGCGGTGGCGGGTCCGGTGAGAGCAGGACCAACCGCCCCCAGTCGGCGCCCTGCGCCCCGACCATGGTGGCCAACCAACCCGCGTCCTCGTCGTAGGCGGTCCGCTCGGGCGCGGCCACCGACCGGGACCGCTGCCCCCAGTCGGCCAGCAACTCCGTCGGGTCCCGGCCGGCCGCGTCGTACGCGAGCACCTCGTGCCCCAGCGTCTCCAGCACCACCGGCAGCCCGGAGATCCGGGCCACCTCGCGCAGCACCTCCGCCGGATCCGCACCGGCCACGGTGAGCGAGGTGAACGTCTCGTGCACCTGCTCGGCGGCCCGCAGCTCGGCGAGCTGCGCGTCGACGATCAGCGCCACCACCGCCTCGGTGACGGACACGAAAGGGGTCTCCTGCGCCAGCGTGATCAGGGGCAGGCGGTGCCGGTTGGCCGCCGCCACCAACGCCTCCGGCAGCTGGCCGCTCCACCGCCGGACCAGCTCGATGACCAGCCCCGCCGCGTGCACCGCGGCCAGGTCGTCCACGTACCTCGCCAGGGCCGCGGCCTCGTCGGGCAGCGCGATGCCGGTGGTGAGCACCAGCTCCCCGCCGCGCAGCAGGTGCGCGATGTCGGCCACCTCCGCCACATGGACCCAGCGCACCCGGCCCTGCATGCCGGCCGAACCGGCCACCACCTGCGGCTTCCCGCGCCGGATCACCGGCAGTGCGATGGCTTCTGCGACGGAGGGGTACATCGCGGCTCCCAGGGGAGGGACTGCACACAACGTAATGGTGCGGCGACCACAGCGGTACAGGTTGTGCGTAGCGGTTGCACAACGATTGCCGCCACACTCGCCGTGGGGACGAGTTACGGGAGGACGCGATGGCCCACCGCGAGCTGCTGGCCCGACACCGATCCGTGCTGCCGAACTGGCTGGCGTTGTACTACGAGCAGCCCATCGAGATCGCCGGTGCGCACGGCCGCCGGGTGACCGATCGTGAGGGGCGGACCTACCTGGACTTCTTCGCCGGCATCCTCACCAACGCCATCGGCTACGACATCGCCGAGATCAGCGACGCGATCCGGTCACAGGTCGACACCGGCGTGCTGCACTCGTCCACGCTTTACCTGATCCAGTCGCAGATCGAGCTGGCGGAGAAGATCGCGCAGCTGTCCGGCATCCCGGACGCGAAGGTGTTCTTCACCAACTCGGGCACCGAGGCGAACGAGACCGCACTCATGCTCGCCACCCAGCACCGCCGCAGCGAACAGGTGCTCGCCCTGCGCAACTCGTACCACGGCCGGGCCTTCGCCACCATCGCGATCACCGGCATCCGCGGCTGGTCGGCCAGCGCGCTCAGCCCGGTCAAGGTGAGCTGGGTGCACGGCGGCTACCGCTACCGCAGTCCGTTCCGGGACCTGTCCGACGCGGACTACATCAAGGCGTGCGTGGCCGACCTGCGCGAGGTCATCGAGACGACCACGGCCGGCGACGTCGCCTGCATGATCGTCGAGCCGATCCAGGGGGTCGGCGGCTTCGCCTCCCCGCCGGACGGACTGTTCGGGGAGTTCAAGAAGGTGCTCGACGAGTACGGCATCCTCCTCGTGTCCGACGAGGTGCAGACCGGCTGGGGCCGCACCGGCGAGCACTTCTGGGGCATCCAGGCGCACGGCGTCGTACCCGACGCGATCACCTTCGCCAAGGGCCTGGGCAACGGCCTCGCGATCGGCGGCGTGGTCGCCCGGGCCGACCTGATGGACTGCCTACGGGCCAACTCGATCTCCACCTTCGGCGGCAACCCGCTGGCCACCACCGGCGCGCTGGCGGCGCTGACCTACCTGCTGGAGCACGACCTGCAGGCCAACGCCGCACAGCTGGGCACCCGCCTGCTGGACGGCCTGCGCGCGGTCGCCGCGGCCCATCCCGTAGTCGGCGACGTGCGCGGCAAGGGCCTGATGATCGCGCTGGAGTTCGTCGGCCCCGACGGCGAGCCCCATCCGGCGGCCGCGACCGCGCTGCTGGAGGAGACCCGGGAACGCGGCCTGCTCGTCGGCAAGGGCGGCCTGTACGGCAACGTCATCCGCCTCGCGCCACCGATGACCCTGACCCGGGCCGAGGCGGAGGAGGCGCTGGAGATCCTCACCCAGTCGATCGAGGCGGTGGCCAAGGAGGTGCAGCCCCGATGAGGACCACCCACTGGATCGGCGGCAAGCCGTGGCACGGCGTCGCCGAGCGCACCGGAGACGTCTACGACCCCGCCACCGGCCAAGTCGCCGGACAGGTCGACTTCGCCACCGCCGCGGTCGTCGACGAGGCGGTCGCCACCGCCCGCGAGGCGTTCACCCGCTGGCGCACCGCCTCCCTCGCCCAGCGGACCACCGTGCTGTTCGCCTTCCGGGAACTGCTGAACACCCGCCGGGCCGACCTCGCCGCCATCATCACCGCCGAGCACGGCAAGGTCCTCTCCGACGCGGCCGGGGAGATCCAGCGCGGGTTGGAGAACGTCGAGTTCGCCTGCGGCATCCCGCAGCAGCTCAAGGGCGGATACAGCGAGAACGCCTCGACCCAGGTCGACGTGTACTCCCTACGACAGCCGCTCGGCGTGGTCGGTGTGATCTCCCCCTTCAACTTCCCGGCCATGGTGCCGTTGTGGTTCGTGCCGAACGCCATCGCGTGCGGCAACACCGTGGTGCTCAAACCGAGCGAGAAGGACCCGTCCGCGGCGAACTTCCTGGCCGAGCTGTTCGCGGAGGCCGGGCTGCCGGACGGGGTGTGCAACGTGGTGCACGGCGACAAGGAGGCGGTCGACCGGATCCTCGAGCATCCGCACGTCAAGGCCGTCTCGTTCGTCGGCTCCACCCCGATCGCCCGCTACGTCTACCAGAGCGGCACCCGGCACGGGAAGCGGGTGCAGGCGCTCGGCGGCGCGAAGAACCACATGGTCGTGCTGCCCGACGCCGACCTCGACCTCGCCGCCGACGCCGCCGTCTCGGCCGGCTTCGGCTCGGCCGGCGAACGCTGCATGGCCATCTCCGTCGTCGTCGCGGTCGACCCGGTCGGCGACGAGCTGGTCGCCAAGATCAGCGAGCGGATGGCCGCCCTGCACGTCGGCGACGGCCGCCGCCCCGGCTGCGAGATGGGACCGCTGGTCACCGGCGCCCACCGGGATCGGGTGACGGCGTACCTGGACGCCGGCCGGGCCGCGGGCGCGCAGCTCGTGGTCGACGGGCGGAACCACCCCGTCGACGGCGAGCAGGCCGGCTTCTGGCTCGGCCCGACCCTGTTCGACCACGTCGACACCGACATGTCCGTCTACACCGACGAGATCTTCGGGCCGGTGCTGTCGGTGCTGCGGGTGCCCAGCTACGACGCGGCCGTCGAGCTGGTCAACGCCAACCCGTGGGGCAACGGCACCGCCATCTTCACCAACGACGGCGGCGCGGCCCGCCGGTACCAGAACGAGATCGAGGTCGGCATGGTCGGGGTGAACGTCCCCATCCCGGTCCCGGTGTCCTACTACTCCTTCGGCGGCTGGAAGGACTCCCTGTTCGGCGACGCCCACGCGTACGGGCCGGAGGGGGTGAACTTCTTCGTCAGGTCCAAGGTGGTCACCAGTCGCTGGCCCGACCCCTCCCACGGCGGGGTCAACCTCGGCTTCCCGCAGAACCGCTGACCACCGGCCGACCCGGCGGCTGCCCGCCTGACCGGACCGCCCGCCGGGCGGTGGTTGGTGGGGTACTGACCTCCGTCACGACGCCCCGAAGCGGTCGGCGAACGCGGCCTCGACCGGCCCGCCGGCCCGGTCGAGCACCGCGAAGGTGACCTGGTCGAACCAGCCCGCCGCGTCGGCCAGGGCCAGCGCGAACGCCTCCGCCACCGTGGCCGGGTCGTTGCGGAACACGCCGCAGCCCCACGCGCCGAGCACCAACCGCCGGTGGCCGTGCGCCGCCGCGACGGCCAGCACCCGACGGGCCCGGGTACGCAGCGCCGGGGCGACCCGCTCAGCGTCGGCGGGCTGGTTGCGCAGCACCGCGCCGCGGTTGGGGGCGGCGGCGGTCAGGAACGACACCTCGTGGGCGGCGTCGAGCAGCCGACCCTTGTCGTCGCGGAACACCGGCACCCGCGGCGAGTGGATGACGCGGTCGCTGTAGAGCAGGTCCCGCTGCGCGCGGTGGAAGTCGTAGAACCCGGGGACCGCGGTCAGGCAGGGGAAGAGCGCCGAGGCCCGGGCGATGCTCTCCTCCTGCGCCTGCGCCCCGGTGCGGAACCCGCCGCCCGGGTTCTTCGCCGAGGCGAACACCAGCGCGGCGACGTCCCCGCCTCGGGCGAGGCGGCGGGCGGCCAGCAGCGTGCTCTCCCCGGTCACCTCCACCGCCGGGGCCGCGTCACCGGTGGGTGGGGTGGGCAGCGGGTCGTCGGGCAGGTGCAGGCGGGTGCCGGCGACGGCGGCGCGGACCGGGTCGGTGAGCTCGACGGGCTCGCCGTGCCCGTTGAGGTACCGGCCGGCGTCGAGGATGTCCAGGGTGTCGCGGGCGATGGCCCGCAGCCGCGTACTCATGATCGCCTGATTGTGCGGCAGCGGTCCGGGGCGCGACGACCGGTTATCGGGCCGGCAGGTGCTGGACGAGTTGGATCGGGTTGCCGTCCGGGTCGGCCGTCCAGGCGATCAGCAGCCGGTCGGGCCAGACGTGCGGGGCGGCCAGTGCGGGTGCGCCGTCGGCGGTGAGCGCCGCGTACGCGGCGGCCGTGTCGTCGGTCCAGAGGACGACCGCCGCGCGCTGTCCCGACGGCACCGGGTCGAGGCCGTGGTCGTCCCAACGCCGCTCAGTCGGGCAGGCGGGGCATCTCCAGGCCGGGATCCCGGCCGAGCAGCACGGCCCGGGTCAGCGCGGACGACCCGAACCGGTCCCGGACGGCGTCCACCGCCGCATCCAGCTCCGCGCCCGGGTCGCGGGTGAACGGCAGCGTCAGCTGCACGTGCCCGGTGTCGAGGTTGCCGACGGACACCCCGATCAGCGTCACACCCCGGGCGTCGATCTCCGGCAGCGCCGCCCGCAGCAACGCGCGGGCGGCCTCGAGCAGTGGCCGGGTCTGGGCGGTCGCCTTGTCGATGGTGTGCGAGCGGGTCGCCCGGGTGTAGTCGGCGAAGCGCAGCCGTAGGGTGACCGTACGGCCGGTGCGCCGCGCCGCGCGCATCCGCCCGGTCACCCGGTCGACCAGCCCGGCCAGCACGGCGTCGAGCTCGGCGGGGGAGCGCGGCTCCCGGCCCAGTGCGTGCTGGGCGCCCATCGACGACCGGCGCCGCCCGACCTGGACCCGGCGGGGGTCGCGGTTGTGGGCGAGGGCGTGCAGGTGGCGGCCGGCACCGCCGCCGAGCAGCGACACCAGGGTCGGCTCGTCCAGCCGGGCCACCTGCCCCACGGTACGGATGCCCCGGTCGCGCAGCTTCGTCGCGGTCACCGGGCCGACGCCCCACAGCCGCTCCACCGGCAGCGGATGCAGGAAGGCCAGCTCCCGCCCGGGCTCGACGACCAGCAGCCCGTCCGGCTTGGCCACCCCGCTGGCCACCTTGGCGAGGAACTTCGTCCGGGCCACGCCGACGGTGATCGGCAGGCCGACCTGCTCGCGTACCTCGCGGCGCAGCCGGGCCGCGATGTCGGCCGGCGGGCCGACCAGCCGGCGCAGGCCGCCCACGTCGAGGAACGCCTCGTCGATGGAGAGCCCCTCCACCAGTGGCGTGGTCTGCCGGAAGATCTCGAACACCGCCCGGCTCGCCGCCGTGTACGCGGCCATCCGCGGCCGCACCACGATCGCCTCCGGGCACAGCCGTAGCGCCTGCCGCCCGCCCATCGCGCTGCGTACGCCCCGGGCCTTGGCCTCGTAGCTGGCCGCCAGCACCACGCCGCCGCCGACGATCACCGGCCGGCCGCGCAGCCGGGGATCGTCGCGCTGCTCGACCGACGCGTAGAAGGCGTCCAGGTCGGCATGCAGGATGGTGGCCTCGCCCGACACGAACACATGTTCGCACAGGTGTTCGACAATGCTCCGCTGACCTGCCGAAAACAGGTCAACTCAGCGCCGGCCCGGGCACTGCGGCGGCGCCCGGGTTGGCTCAGCGGTGGGGACCGGTCACGGCAGCGCGAGCACCGCGGCGTGCCCCAGATGGTCCGACGCCCACCGGCCGTCCGGGGTCTGCCGCTCGGTGCCGAAGACCTCGCTGCGCACCGGCACGACCGCGCCCTTGACCAGAACCATGTCGATCCGGTGCTCGACGTCGCCGGCCGGCTGGTTCAGGTCGTCGCCCAGTCCCGAGGTGTACCCGGGGTCTCCGGGGTGCAGGACCGGCCAGGTGTCGATCATGCCGCCGCCCACCAGCGTGAAGTACGCGAGCCGGTTGTTCGGATCGGGCAGTTCCGGCCCGGTGTTGAGATCCCCGACGAGGATCAGCCGGCCGGTGGTGCGCAGCGGTCCCTGCAGCAGCTCCTGCGCCTGCAGCACCCGGACGCCCGGGTGGAACGCCTCCAGGTGGGTGTTGACGAACCGGTAGGTCCGGCTGCCCTGCGCCACGTCCACCGCCGTCCAGCCGCGGGTGCTGGTGGCGCTGCCACCGACCGGCGGGAGCGGGGTCACCAGATTGTGCACGAAGTTCCCCGACGACGTCCCGGTCACCTTCACCCGGCCGCCGTGCCGCACCAGGATCACGTCGCGCATGGTGAGCCGGGCGTCCACGTTGTGCGGCGCCCCCGCCGGGGCCTCCAGGTCCGCCTCGTTCTGCACCACCGCCACGTCGTACGGGTGGCCGGAGCCGGCCAGGTCGGACATCAGCAGGGCCAGGTAGTCGTACCGGAGCGTGGTGGCCGGCGCGGGATCGCCGAGCGGCCCGGTGCGCCACAGCGCCACCTCCTGCAGGCCGACCAGGTCGGGCTTGCGCTCGCGGATCTCCGCGGCGACCAGCCGCGCCCGGGCGGGGAAGTCCATCCGGTCGACGTGGCTGAGCAGGGCCGCGTTGGCGGCCAGGAACGCCGGCAGGGTCGGCGCGGTCATCGATCCAGTGAGGTCGCCGCCGAGATAGAGGTTGCGGGTCAGCACCGTCACCTTAGGGCCGGCCTCCGCCTGCGCCGGCGCCGGGAGAAGCCCCAGGCTGGCGGCCACGACGGCGGCGGCGGTGACCAGCCGGGTCAGTCGGAAACGTGTTCTGCCGTCCATGCCCCGGTCCTCTCTCCAGCGGATGATCCGCGTCGGGTAACCAGGGCGTACGGTAGCGCCGCGGCGACCATCGTGGACACCGCCGTTCGGGCGGTTCCACCAGCTCCGAGAGCAGTGTCAGACGGGCAGGGATACGTGCGACAGACCGGCGGCCGCCCCGGTCCAGGGCGGCCGCCGGTCGTTGGTCGTGCGGCGGTCAGGAGACGGTGATCGCGAGCTTGCCCAGCGCGCCCGCGAAGTCGCCGAGCGCTTTGGGCACCTCGGCCAGGTCGTAGCGTCGGGTGACCGGGACGTGCAGCCGACCGGCCGCGAGGTCGCCGGCGAGCCGGTCGAGCGTCTCGGGGCTCGGGCTGCCCATGATCGACGTGGCGGCCGGATGCTGGTCGGGGCCGAAGCCGATGGTCGAGGCGAGGCGCCCCTCGAAGGCGAGCAGCCCGGCGAGTTCCATGCCGTCACCGGCCAGGTGCACCACCGCGGACACCCCGTCGGGAGCTACCGCGCGGACCTGGGCGCTCAGGTCGCCGGTGTAGTCCACCACCTCGGCGGCGCCCAGCTGCCGGACGAAGTCCGTGGCGGCGCCGGGGCGGGCGGTGGCGATGACCCGCGCGCCGGCCGCGGTGGCGTACTGGACGGCGAGCGCGCCGACGCCGCCGGTCGCGCCGGCGACCAGGACGGTGTCTCCCTGACCGGGTGCGACGGTGTTCACCACGTCGACCGCGGTGGCGCCGGCCAGCCCGAGCGCCCCCGCGGTCGACGGGTCGAGACCTGCGGGAAGGCGGGTGATGCCGAACTGTTCGCCGACCGCCACGTGCTCGGCCCACGAGCCGTCGCCCAGGTAGGACCGCATCACCACGCCGAACACCGGGTCGCCGACGCGGAAGCGGGTCGCCCCGTCGCCGAGCGCCGCGACCTCGCCGGCGAAGTCCTTGCCGAGCACGACGGGGTACCGGTACTCGAGCCCGCCCTTCATCATCCCGGCCGCCGCCTTCTTGTCGAAGCCGTTGACCGAGGACGCCCGGACCCGCACGAGCACCTCACCGGGGCCGGGGCTGGGCTGGGGCAGGTCGCGGAGGGCGGGTTCCCCTCCCTCCGCGACCAGCGTGATCGCCCGCATGCGCGTACCCCTCTCGTCGCCGCGGTCCGTCAGGCGCCCCGCGTGTGGGGCCGGCCAGCGGCGCCGCGCGACAGCGAACTCGGCGCGTTCACCCCCGCCTGGTCGCTGACGCCGACGCCGAGCCGCTCGACCAGCTCACCGCCGAGCCAGCCGGTGAAGCCGGCCAGCACGATGCCGACGAAGCTGCAGCCCAGAGCCGCTGCAGGGGGTTCCCAGTTTGTTGCCGACAGCCGCAGGAACCAGCTCGCCGCGAACAGCAGCAGCACCACCACGTTGCCGAGGCCGTGGACCGCGCCGACCCGCTTCGCGCGGGTGCCGGCGGGGATGGACAGCCAGTCGACCAGGCCGAACACCCCGGCGATCAGGCCGCCGATGACACCCGCGGCGATCGTGTACGCCGCGGAGATCTGGAAACCCGCCCGGTCGGTGATCAGGTAAAGGATGTCGAAGATCACCGAAGTGGCGAGCAGGCCCAGCGGGAACACGATCAGGATGGGGTGGATCCCGTGCCCCATCGCCTTGGCGCGACTCTCCATGCCAACCCTCCTGTCTGTTCAGGTGAGGGCGCTTTCCCCGCCACCGCCGGACTACACGTGCCGGCCCACCCGGTCGACCGCTCAGGCCCGCCGCCCACGGCGGGAGACCGCCTGCCGCGGGGGACGCCGGATCACCGCCAGCCGGTCCCCGCGCGCGCTGATCGAGGTTCGCCCGCCGCGCCGGCGGCGCACAGTCAGGTCGACGGTGGCGCCCCCCACCTGTACGCCCTCCAGCCGCAGGTCCGGCAGCCATTCGGGCAGGTGCGGGTCCACGATGATCGCCCGCAGGGGCGCGACCGGGCGCAGCGCCAGCAGCGCCTGCACCAGCGCCACGATCGCGCTGGCCGACCACGCCTGCGGAGCGCAGGAGTTCGGATACACGCCGGGGTGCGGATGGTTGGCGTCTCGGGGCAGGCCGCTGAGCGCCTCGGGCAGGCGGTGCTCCTCGAACAGCGCCGCCGCGGCGAACATCCCCTCGGCCAACCGGTGCAGGTGCTCCCAGCACCCGTACCGGGCCAGCCCGAGCCCGATGGTGCCGGCCTCCACCGGCCAGACACTGCCCCGGTGGTAGCTGAACGGGTTGTACGCCGGATGCTCCGCCGACAGCGTCCGGACCCCCCAACCGCTGAACATGTCGGGCGCGAACAGCCGGTCGACCACCCGGGTGGCGGCCCGGGCCGGGACGATGCCGGTGGTGAGCAGGTGCCCGTCGTTGGAGTTGGTCGACCGCACCGGCCGCCGGTCCGGCCCGAGCGCCATCGCGTAGCAGCCCCGGTCCGGCAGCCAGTACGCGTCGTGGAAGCGCCGCCGTAGGGCACGGGCCCGGGCCAGCAGCGCGGCGCCCCGGGCCGGGTGGCCGGTCACGGTGAACACCACGGCGGCGTGCCGCAGCGCGGCGTACCAGTAGCCCTGCAGTTCGCTGGTCGCGATCGGGTTGGGCACCACCTGCCCGTCCTCGTCGACGATGGCGGTGTCCGAGTCCTTCCACCCCTGGTTCTTCAGACCGCGCCGGGAGCGGTGGTGGTACTCGAGGAAGCCGTCGCCGTCGGGATCCCCGTACCGTTCGATCCAGTTCAGGGCCTGCCGGGCGGTCGGCAGCAGGTCCCGCACCGTGTCCAGGTCGCCGGTCCAGGCCAGGTACTGCCCGAGGAAGACCAGGAAGTCCGGGGCGGTGGACCAGTCGCCGTAGTAGGCGGTGTACGGGTCCAGGCCGAGCACCGAGACCGGGCCCCGGCGGGCCTCGTGCAGCGGCTTGCCCGGTTCCTCGTCCCGCCAGTCGTCGAATCGCTGCCCGAGGTGCTGGGCGTTGAGCCGCAGGCTGTCGGCCAGCATGGTCGGCCCGGCCAGCAGCGCCTGCCAGGAGGCGGTCATCGTGTCCCGGCCGAAGATCTCCTGGTACATGGGCAGCCCGGCCATCGGCGCGGTCGGCCCGGCCGGTTCGCCGAGCGGCAGCACGGCCAGTTCCTCCACCGCGTTGCGCCAAGCCGCCGTGACGTCGAAGTTGCTGCTGGTCAACCCGGCGAATTCGCTGACCAGCAGGCCTCGGGCCCGGGCGGCCGTGTCGGTGGCACCGGTGAAGCTGGCCGGGGGCGCGGGCAGGCGCGCGCCGTCGAAGATCGGCTCCACGATCAGGTCCACCCGGGCGGCACCGCGCGGCGACACCTCGACCTCGACCGCGAACGCGCCGTCGGCGTACCGGACGGGGGTGTCGGCGCGCACCGCGACGGCGACCGCACGGTCGATGTCGTCGCGCAGATAGGTCAGGCGGAGCTCCTGCGCCGCGGCGTCCCAGTCCGCACCGACATCGCCCGTCTGCAGCCGGCGGCCCGTCTCGGCCTCGACGCTGTCGGCGAAGTCCGCCTCGACCCGGATCGCCAGCGCCAGCCGCAGCGGCTGCTGGGCGTAGCTGACCACGGTCAGCCTGGTCCGCAGTCCCGCGCCGACGAACCGTTCGGTCAGCAGGTAGGCCGCCCGGGACGGCAGCTCTTCCCCGTCACCCAGCGCGGCGTACGACAGCTGGGAGCTGCCCAGCACGTTCGCCGCGCTGAACGGGATCGGCTCCCGACCGTCGACCGTGACCTGCTCGACGCTGAGCACCCGGGTGTTGCGGGCGAAGAATCCCTGCGGGTCGGTTCCGGTGACCCGGCAACGCACGTCGGTGACCAGCGTGCTCCACCCACTCGCCACGTAGAGCAGGTCGGGCCGGACGCGGAGGTTGCGCACCCTGGTCATCGGGCACGCCTGTACCCGGTCCGACGGCCGGTACACGTGCCCGCCGGGGCCTCACGGCTGGATCCGCGCCTGGTGGCGGACGAGCAACTCCACGGCGAGGGCGATCGCCACCGCCTCCACGGCGAGCAGGGTGATCAGGATGAGCAGCTGGGTCGCCCCGGCCTGGAGCGGGCCCGCCCCGCCGAGCAGCACACCGACGAACGCGCCCGGCAAGGTGACCAGCCCGACCGTGCGGGTCTGGTCCAGCGCCGGGATGAGAGCCTGCCCGGCAGCCGGCCGGCAGATCTCCAGCGCGGCGTCGCGGGGGAGCAGCCCCAGGGCCAGCCCCGCCTCGTACTCGCCGTGCCGGGTGCGCAGCTCGTCGAGGGTCCGCCGGCCGGCCAGGCTCGCCGCGGTCATCGCCCCGCCGATCAGGATGCCGGCCGTCGGCAGCACCACCAGCGGCGCCGCGGGCAGGGCCCGGCTGGCCAGCAGTACGGCGAGACTCGGCACCACCCCGACCGCGATGGCCAGCGGCGCGACCCGGCGCGGAACGGCCGGCCCGATCCGCCGTCCCGCGGTGACGCTGGCAACCACGTACATGAGCAGGATGAACGCGGCGGTGCTCCACCACGCCTGCAGCACCGCGACGATGATCAGCGAGACGGCGCCGAGCTGGATGGTGGCCCGGCCCGCCGCGCCCAGCACGGCCCGCGCCCGGCCGAGCCCGGACAGCCGCAGCACCACGGCGCCGGCCAGGGTGAGCCCGGTGAGGGCGACCACCAGGGTCGGCCCGATCGGTACCGTGCCGCCACCTGTCGCCGCGCCGCTCATCGTCCCGCCCGGTCGCGGGGGATGTCGTCGACGCCGGCCACCTGATGATCGTATTCGGGCCGTCCGGCCGGTGCGCGCGACCGGCCGGACGTGCCGGACCTCAGCGCCCGAGGTCCCTTCGGCGGGCCGGCCCGTTCGTCGTGGCCGTTGCCCGGGTCAGGCCTGCGGCTGGGCGATGTTGACCATCCAGCCGATGCCGAACCGGTCCACGCACATACCGAACTCGTCGCCCCACATCTGCTTCTCCAGCGGCACCGAGACCGTGCCACCTTCGGCGAGCTGCTTCCAGTAGCCGCGCAGCTCATCGGCGTCGTCGCCGCTCAGGCTGATCGAGATGTTGTTGCCGGGGCTGTATTCCATCTCCGGCGGGGTGTCGGAGGCCATCAGGGTGAACCCCCGGTCGGTCTCCAGCATGGCGTGCATGACCTGGTTGGCCACCGCCGGATCCGGGTTGCCAGCCTCGCCGAAGGTGCTCAGCGTCAGGTTGCCGCCGAACACGTTCTGGTAGAACTCCATGGCCTGCCGCGCGTTGTCGCGGAAGCTGAGGTACGGGTTGAGCCGAGACGCCATTGTGCGACCCTCCTTCGTCCTTGACGAGGGTCATCGTCGCAGCCGGGTGCGACAGGGACAACGACGTGTGCTGGGCGAGTCGTACCGAAACGGACGCGGTGGGGGTGGCGCCGTTGCCACCCCCACCGCTCTCCCCGCCGGTACGTCAGCCCTGCTGGAAGGACTGCCGCACCACACCCCCCACCAGCGCACACCAGGTGGTGGTGCTGACCTTGCCGTTCGGGTCCAGACCGTGCAGGTGCTGCAGGTCCTTCAGGGCCTTCTTGGTGACGTAGTCGTACTCGCCGGTGATCGCCACGTCGGCGTAGCCCTTGGAGTTGAGCATGAACTGGACCGCGGTGACGGGGATGCCCGTCGCGTCCTTGTCCAGCTCAGGCGCCAGGGTCTCCCAGGTCGGCGCGGTGAGGGTGGCGTCGATGTCGACCGGGATGCCGTTGCGGGCCTGCCAGTCCTGCACGGCGGCGACGGTGGCGGCGTCGAAGACGCCGTTGACCGGGACGGTGTAGCCGCGGAAGGTGAGCAGGTACTGGGCGACGCGGACCACCGGGCCGCCGACGAACCGCCAGATGTCCGGCCACCGGCGGGCCGGCACGTCGGCCAGGTCGGTGCCGAGCTCGGCGAAGACCCGGCGGCGCAGGGTGGGGAATTCCCGGTAGAACATCGCGCCGGGGCACAGCGTGGCGCGGAAGTCCCAGTGGCCGAAGATGTCGTGCGCGTGCAGGCCGTACTGCTGGCAGATGGTGGTGCAGAGCTTGACCAGCGAGTCGAGCAGTTCCCGGGGCGGCGTGTCGGTGACGTACGTGCCCTCGTTCTCGATGCCGATGGCCCGGCCGTTCTCGCCCGGGCAGTGCGCCGAGATCATCTGTCGGTCGCCGGCCTGGAGCCGCTCCAGGCTGCCGTGCCGGCCCTCCAGGACGTGCCCGCCCCGGCTGACCGTGAAGTGCTGCCCGGTGTCCGACCACCCGTTGCCGTCCATGTGCAGGTCCTGGCAGTCGCGGGCCAGCTGCTTGGCGTGCTCCTCGGAGTAGTCCGTGCTGTTCGGGAACGCCATGTGGTGCACGATGATCTTGTTGGTGGCGATGGCGCTGATCGACAGTGGGTCCGCCGGGGGGCGCGCGCCCCACTCGTCGCAGCTGATGATCCAGTCGAGGTTCGCGCCGGGCGCGGCCTGCGCGGCGGTCGGGAAGGCGAGCTCGCTCCCGACGACCGCGACCGCGGCGGCGCCGAATCCGGCCCGCAGCAGGGTGCGGCGGTCCAGCTCAGGGTGGTTGAAGTGCATGTCGTCTCCTCCGCGGCCGGGCAAGGACCAGGGCATGAAAAGGAACTTCAAGAGCCGCGCGTGAGACGGAGGATATTGCCACGAGTGCGCCAGCGCTAGGGGGTGGCGGGGGCGAGAATCGATCTGTGTCCCGGATGGAGGGTCGAATGTGGCCCAGAATGGTCAACTCGGGCGGGCGATGTCGCGTGGGTCGCCCAGGCGGTTGCCGGTCGCCCCGTAGCCGGCGGTGAGCAGGAGCAGCGCCGTGGCCGGGGCGATCGCCGTGCCAGGCCACCCGGCTGGTCGGCCCTGGTTGGAAACGTTTCCGTAACGAGCCCTTGACCTGGCCGCCGGCTCGGCGCAGACTCCCGGAAACGTTTACAGCAGACAGGTGGAGGTGCGGGGCGTGGGTCGTAAACGTTTACAGGAGTCGGCCGACGGCCGGCCCACCGTCCACACCGTCGCCGCCCGCGCCGGTGTCTCCATCGCGTCCGCCTCCCGCGTGCTCAACGGCGTCGGTGGCAGCCCGGAGACCATCCGCAAGGTGCGCGAGGCGGCGGCCGAGGTCGGCTACGTGCCCAACGCCATCGGCCGCTCGCTCCAGTCGCAGCGCACCGGCCTGGTCGCGCTCGCCGTCGAGGACATCGGCAACCCGGTCTACGTCGAGATGATGCGGGCCATCGAGTCGGTGGTCGCCGCCTCCGGCCGGCAACTGCTGGTGCACGCCACCGGCGGGCAGATCGCCAACGAGACCGCGCTGCTGCGCCGGCTCGCCCACCGCTACGTCGACGGGATGATCGTCTCGCCGATCCGGGTCACCGACGACCACCTCGCCGCGCTGGTCGACAGCCCCGTGCCGGTGGTCGTGGTCGGCCAGCTCGGCGCCGACGCGCCGGTGGACAACGTGCGCACCGACTCGCGTACCGGTGTGGGGCTGGCGGTCGACCACCTGGTCGCGGCCGGGCGGCGGCGGATCGGGTTCGTCAACGGCCCGCTCGACACCGTCCCCGGCGCCGCCCGCGACGCCGGCTTCCGGGCCGCCCTGGCCGCCCACGGCATCGACCTCGACGAGCGCCTCATCGAGGTCGGCGACTTCCAGTACGCCGCCGGCCGCGCCGCCACCGAACGGCTGCTCGCCCGGGCCCGCCCCGATGCGCTGGTCTGCGCCAACGACCTGATCGCCGTCGGCGCGCTGCACGCCCTGCTCGCCGCCGGCCACCGCGTCCCGCAGGACGTCGCGCTGGTCGGCATGGACGACACCGAGCTGGCCCGGATGATGTTCCCGCAGCTGTCCAGCGTCTCCCTTGGCTCCGCCGAACGTGGTCGGCGCGCCGCCGAGCTGCTGCTGCAACGCATCGCCGACCCGACCCTGCCGCCGCGGCGGGAACAGGTCGCGCCCAGCCTCGCCGTCCGCGCCTCCAGCGCCACCGGGCCCGCGACCGGCGTAACCCTGCCCGCACCGCGTACCCAGGAGGTGACGGCATGACCACCCTGGCCGAGCGGCCCGACGTCGCCCCCGCCGACGGGCCGCGGGTGGCCCGGTCCCGGTCCGACCGGATGGGCATCTACCTGCTGCTGCTCCCGTCGCTGCTGCCGATCGTGGTGCTGTCGGTGTTCCCGCTGCTGCGCGGCATCTACCTCGGCTTCACCGACGCCCGCGCCGGACGCCACGTCGAGATCAGCTTCACCGGGCTGGCCAACTACCGCGAGCTCCTCGGCGACGAGCTGTTCTGGAACTCCTTCAAGATCGGCCTGCTCTGGGCCGTCGGCGTGACCGTGCTGCAGTTCCTGCTCGCCCTCGGCCTGGCCCTGCTGCTCAACCAGCAGCTGCGCTTCCGCGGCGTGGCCCGGGTGCTTTCCGTGGTGCCGTGGGCGATGCCGCCGGTGGTGGTCGGCATCCTGTGGAAGCTCGTCTACCACCCGGACGCCGGCCTGCTGAACGAGTTCTTCCACCGCATCGGCGCAGACGGGCTGCGCACCAACTGGCTCGGCGACTTCAGCACCGCGCTGCCCGCCGTCATCCTCGTGGGCGTCTGGGCCGGCATGCCGCAGACCACCGTCGTACTCCTGGCGGGGTTGCAGGGTGTGCCGCGCGAGCTGCACGAGGCGGCCGCGGTCGACGGCGCCAGCACCTGGCACCGCTTCCGCAACGTCACCCTGCCCGCCATCACCCCGGTGGTCGTGGCAATCACCTCGCTGGACTTCATCTGGAACTTCAACTCGTTCGGCCTGGTCTACGTGCTCACCGCGGGCGGCCCGGGCGGCAAGACGATGCTGCCGATGCTCTTCGCCTACGAGGAGGCGTTCCGCTACGGCAACTACGGTTACGCCGCCGCCCTCGGCAACGTCATGGTCGTGATCATCGTCGCGCTGCTCGCCGTCTATCTGCGTCGTCGGTTGAGGGAGGCGAACTGACATGTTCGGAAAGCCGAGCCGCACCGGGCGCACGCTGCAGTACCTTGCGCTGACCGGCTACCTGGTCTTCCTCGGGTTCCCGCTGGTCTGGCTGCTCTCCACCGCGTTCAAGCCGCCCTGGGAACTGGTCCAGCTGCACCCCACGCTGATCCCCAGCAACCCGACCGTGCAGAACTTCGTGCAGGCCTTCACCGAGCAGCAACTCGGCCGGGCCGCGCTGAACAGCCTCCAGGTGTCGCTCGCCTCGGCGGTGCTCACCGTGCTGGTCGCGCTGCCCGCCTCGTACGCCCTCGCCCGGTTCCGCACGAGGCTCGGCACCGTCGCGCTCGGCTGGGTGCTGCTGTCGCAGCTCTTCCCGTTCGTACTGCTGATCATCCCGATCTTCCTGATCCTGCGGCAGGTCGGGCTGGCCAACACGCACGCCGGGCTGGTGCTGATCTACGTGGTCTGGGCGCTGCCGTTCGCCCTGTGGATGCTGCAGGGCTTCGTCCGCAACATCCCCCGCGACCTGGAGGAAGCGGCCGCCGTCGACGGCGCCAGCCGGCTCCAGGTGCTGCGCCGGGTGGTCTTCCCGCTGCTCGCCCCGGGCATCGTGGCGACCGCGCTGTTCTCCTTCATCTCCGCCTGGAACGAGTTCTTCTTCGCCCTGGTGCTGGTCAAGACGCCCGAGCTGGCGACCCTGCCGGTCGCCCTGGCCCGGTTCGTCGGCATCGAGGGCACCGCCCGGCTCGGCCCCCTCGCGGCCGGATCCCTGCTCGCCACCCTGCCAAGCCTGATCTTCTTCGCGTTCATGCAACGCCGACTCTCGTCCGGGTCGCTCGCCGGCGCGGTCAAGGGCTGAACCCCATCCCCCCACCCACCACCAAGGAGGAAACCCCCATGCTCCGAAGCAGATTCCGTCGGCTCGCCGCGGCCACCGCGGTCGCGGTCGTCGGCCTCGGCGCCCTCACCGCCTGCGGTGACGGCGGCGGCGAGGACGAGGCGTCGTCCGGCCCGGTCAAGCTGCGCTTCCTCAGCCTGGCCTGGCAGAAGGAGTCGCTGCAGGCCAACAAGGACCTGGTCGCCAAGTGGAACAGCGAACACCCGGACATCCAGGTCGAGTACGTCCAGGGCGACTGGAACTCGATCCACGACCAGCTGGTCACCTCGTTCGAGGGCGGCGACGCCGCCGACATCGTGCACTACGAGGCGTCCGCCATCGGCGAGTTCAGCAAGCAGGGCTACCTGACCGACGTCTCGAAGCTGCTCAGCAACGACTTCAAGGGCCAGATCGACCAGGGCGTCTGGGACACCGTCACGTTCGACGGCAAGGTCACCGGAGTGCCGTTCCTGCTGGAGTCGCAGGTCGTCATCGCCAACAAGAAGCTGCTCGACGCCGCCGGCGTCACCGTCCCGCCGGCCGACGGCGGCTGGACCTGGGACGAGTTCCAGGCCAACGCGCAGAAGCTCACCAAGCCCGGCCAGTACGGCGTGGCCTGGGCGCTGAAGTCGCCGACCAACCGGGTGATGAACCTGGCGTTGAACTACGACGGCAAGTTCTTCTACACCGACGGCGGCAAGACCGAGGTCAAGGTCGGCGACCCGGAGAAGGAGGTGCCCAAGCGGATCCACGACATGCTCTACACCGCCAAGTCCGCCTCCCCGGAGGCGCTCGGCATGAGCGGCGCGGACACCCTGCCCGGCTTCTTCGGCGGCAAGTACGCCATGCTCCCCGGCTCGGTCTCGCTGCGCCAGCAGATGGTCGAGCAGGCCCCCGCCGGCTTCGAGTGGGTGACCCTCCCGCCGATCAAGGGGCTGTCCAGCAAGCAGGCCGCCAACCCGCAGACGCTGTCCATCTCCGAGGACAGCAAGCACAAGAAGCAGGCCGCGCAGTTCCTGGAGTGGTTCCTCAACCCCACCAACATGGCCACCCTCGCCAAGGGTGACTGGCTGGTGCCCACCGGCAAGCAGGCCAACCAGGAGCTGGTCAAGGCCACCGGCGGCAAGCAGGGCTGGGACGTCGCCGCGGACAGCGCCGCCGACCTGACCGTCGCGCCGTTCCAGAAGGTCGACGGCTACCCGGAGTGGAAGACCAAGTACGCCACCCCGGCGCTGCAGCAGTACTTCGCCAACAAGATCACCCTGGACCAGCTCGGCACGCAGCTGGTCGACGGGGGCAAGCAGGTGCTGAGGTAACCATGTCACTCTTGCTCGACAAGTCGGTCGGCTGCCTGGTCGGCGCCGCAGTGGGCGACGCCCTCGGCGGGGCCACCGAGACAGCCCTGCCGGAGCAGATCCGCGCCCGCTTCGGCGGCTGGGTCGAGGGGATCGTGCCCCCGTACCACGCCGACTGGGCCACCGCGCGGCCACTCGCGCCGTACCACAAGGGCGACGGGCACATCACCGACGACACACTGATGACCCACGCCCTGGTCCGCGCGTACGCGGCCAAACGGGACCACCTCGACGCGTACGACGTGGCGGAACTGCTCGTCCCCGACCTGATCGAGCGGGTGGTGTACCTCCCGGACCTGGAGCGGGAGGGGGTGACCTTCCACCGGCTGGCCGCGGCCGAACGGTGGCTGGTCACCCGCCTGCACCACGCGCACGCCGACCCCCGCGAGGCCGGCGTGGGCAACATCGTCAACTGCGGCGCCGCCATGTACATGGCCCCGGTCGGCATCGTCAACGCCGGCGACCCGGCCGGGGCGTACGCCGAGGCGGTGGAGCTCACCGGGGCACACCAGCACAGCTACGGGCGGGAGGCCGCAGCGGTGTTCGCCGCCGCGGTCGCCGCCGCCGCGGCACCCGGCGCGGGTGTCGACGACGTGATCGCCGCGGCCCTCGACCTGGCCCGCGACGGCACCCGCGCCGCCGTCGACGCGGTGGTCAAGGAGGCCCGCGGGCACGACGACTGGAAGGCGGCCATCCCGGCGCTGCGCGCCGCCGTCGCGCCCTACGACACGGTGGGCGAGGAGTACCGCAACCCGGGCCTGGGCGCCCGCCGGCCCAGCCGGCTGCACGCCATCGAGGAACTGCCGGTGGCGCTGGGCATGCTGGTGGTGGCCGGCGGCGACTACCGGGCGGCGGTGCTGGGTGCGGTCAACTACGGCCGCGACGCCGACTCCACCGCCACCATGGCCGGCGCGATCGCCGGGGCGCTCGGCGGCGCCGCGACCGTGCCGGCCGAGTGGTCGCAGGCGGTCGCCTCCGCGTCCCGCACCGACCTGGTCGAGCCCGCCCGGGTCCTCGCCCAGGTGGCCACCGAGGTCTTCGACCGTGACCGGGAGCGGTTCGCCCGCCGCGCCGAACGCTTCGGCGGTCTGGCATGAGTGAGCGTAGCGAGCGAATCAGCAGGCTCGGTGCGCTGTGGCCTCATGCCGGTGCAGACCGAAGGGAGGCAGCGGCATGAGTGCTGGCCCGGGTCGCGGGCTCCGGCTGACCTGGGTGCAGCCGGAGGACCTGCTGCCGCACGAGCTGGCCGCGAGCCGCGACGAGGGCCGCGACGTCACCGACCTCGCCGACCGGTGGGCGGCGGCCGGTGGTGACGTCACCGCCCCGGTCAGCGGCGCCTCGCCCGTGCCGGCGTCGCCGCGGCTGCGCGCCCTCGCCGTCGACCTGCTCGACGCCGCCGAGGCGCGGCCCGGACCGGACACCGCGCACGAGCCCGACGACCTCGACGCGGTCCACGCGACCTGGCCGAGCGCCTGGCACCTGCCGACCACAGTCGAGCGGGACCGGCTGCACGGCGCCTGGCTCGGCCGGGCCGCCGGCTGCCTGCTCGGCAAGCCGGTGGAGAAGATCCCCCGTCACGGGATCCGGGAGATCCTCTCCGCCACCGGCCGGTGGCCCCTGCGCGGGTGGTTCACCGCGCAGGGGCTGCCAGCCGACGTCGCCGCCCGCTGGCCGTGGAACCGGCGCAGCGCCCCCACCAGCCTGGCCGAGAACATCGCCGGCATGCCCGAGGACGACGACCTCAACTTCGCGCTGCTCGCGCTGCGCATCCTGGAGACGTACGGGCCGGACTTCACCAGCACCGACGTGGCGCAGGCCTGGCTGGACTGGCTGCCCGCCGGGCGGGTCTTCACCGCCGAACGGGTCGCCTACCGCAACCTGCTGCTCGGCCTCACCCCGCCGCGGACCGCCCGCCGGCACAACCCGTTCCGGGAGTGGATCGGCGCGCAGATCCGCACCGACGTGTACGGCTGGACCAACCCCGGCCGCCCCGACCGCGCCGCCGAGGCGGCCTGGCGGGACGCCGCCGTCAGCCACGTCCGGGCCGGGGCGTACGGGGCGATCTGGGTGGCCGCCCTCGCCGCGGCGGCACCGGTCGCCACCAGCATCGACGAGGTGCTGGACGCGGGCGAGTCGGTGCTGCCCCCGGACAGCCGGTTCACCGCCGCGATCCGGGAGGCACGCGCCCTCGGCGCGGGCACCGACGACTGGGAGCACATTGTGGACACCCTCTACGTCCGGCACGGGCACCTGCACTGGGTGCACGTCCGCAACAACGCCGCCCTGGTCGCCGCGGCCCTCGCGTACGGGCGCGGCGACCTGGAACGGTCCATCTGCGCCGTGGTCTCCGGCGGCTGGGACACCGACTCCACCGGCGCCACCGTCGGGGCCGTCACCGGGGCGCTCACCGGCGCGTCCGCCCTGCCCGGGCCCTGGGTCACCCCGCTGCGCAACCGCCTGGCCAGCAGCATCGCCGGCTTCGACGGCGTCCGCTTCGACGAGCTGGCCGGCCGGACGCTCGCCCTGGCCCACCGGGGTGCGGCGTGACCGCGCGGGTGGTCGTGGTGGGCAGCGCCAACCTGGATCTGGTGGTGACCGCGCCGCAGCTGCCCAGGCCCGGCGAGACGGTGCTCGGTGACGGCTTCCGCACCGTGCCCGGCGGCAAGGGCGCCAACCAGGCGGTCGCCGCCGCCCGGGCCGGCGCGGACTGCGCCTTCGTCGGCGCGGTCGGCGCCGACGACTTCGGGGCGCAGCTGCGGGACAACCTGACCGCCGCCGGCGTGGACGCGGGCGGCCTGCGCACCGTCGACGCGCCCTCGGGCGTCGCCCTGATCGCCGTCGACCACGCCGCGGAGAACTGCATCGTCGTCGCGCCCGGCGCCAACGCCACCCTGACCGACCTGCATCCCGCCGACCGGGCGGCGGTGGGCGCGGCCGACGTGCTGCTGCTCCAGCTCGAGGTGCCGCTGACGGCCGCCACCCAGGCCGCCGACCGGGCCCGCGCCGACGCCACCACCGTGGTGCTCAACGCCGCTCCGGCCCGCCCGCTCCCCGACGAGCTGCTCGACCTCGTCGACGTGCTGGTGGTGAACGAACACGAAGCGGCCGTCGTCGCCGGGATGTTCATCGACGAGCCCGCCGCCCTGCTCGACGCGCTGGTGGCCCTGGTGCCCCGGGTGGTGCTGACCCTCGGCGCCCGGGGCGCTGCCTACGCCGACCGGCACGGCACCCGCCTGCAGGTGCCCGCGCCGGCGATCGAGGCGGTCGACACCACCGCGGCCGGCGACGCGTTCACCGGTGCCCTCGCGGTCGCCCTCGCCGAACGCGGCGGCACCCTCACCGCCGCCACCGCGCCAGCCGTCCTGCGCTGGGCCTGCGCCGCCGGGGCGGCCTGCGCCCAACGCCCCGGCGCGTCCACCGCGCTGCCCGACCGGGCCGCCATCGACACCCTGCACGCCGCGACCTACGGAGCGGAAGAGTGAGCTTCAACCCGTACGTCCCGCGCCCCATCGACCGGCCCACCGAGGTGCCGCTCGGGGCGCACGCCGACCTGGCCACCCTCGACGAGGCGAAGATCTTCGCCGCCCCGGGCCACCCCGCCGACTGGCCCGCCTGGCGCGACCAGCTCACCCGCTGGCGGGCCGACGCCAGGGCCCGGCTCGCCTACACCGGCGAGCACTACGACGACATCACCGGCGACTGCTTCACCGTCTGCCTCGCCTGGCTGTGGGACGAGACCCTCTACGACCACGACCGGGGCGAATTCACCGTGGACGCGTTTCTCGACGCGGCGCGGCGCGACTTCGGCGGCTTCGACGGAGTGGTCCTCTGGCACGCGTACCCGGTGATCGGGCTGGACGCGCGCAACCAGTTCGACTGGTACCGGGAGGTCCCCGAGCTGCCCGACGTGGTCCGCCAGTTCCAGGCCCACGGAGTCCGGGTGTTCGTCGACTACAACCCCTGGGACACCGGCACCAGGCGGCAGCCCGGCACCGACGCCGAGGAGGTCGCCGCGCTGGCCGCCGCCCTCGACGTCGACGGGGTCTTCCTGGACACCCTCAAGGAGGGCGCCGGCGAGCTGCGCAAGACTCTTGACGCCGTCCGCCCCGGCCTGGTCCTGGAGGGTGAGAGCCGGGTGCCGCTGGCCCGGATCGCCGACCACGCCATGTCCTGGGCGCAGTGGTTCGCCGACTCCGACGTGCCCGGCGTGCTGCGGGCCAAGTGGTTCGAGCGGCGGCACATCCTGCACCACACCCGCCGCTGGCACCGCAGCCACCTCGACGAGCTGCACTCCGCCTGGCTCAACGGCTGCGGCGTGCTGGTCTGGGAGAGCGTCTTCGGCGTCTGGGTCGGCTGGAACGACCGGGACAAGGCCGTGCTGCGCGCCATGCGGCGGGTGCAGGCCAGCCACGCGGCGTGGCTGCGCGCCGAGGACTGGGTCCCGCTCGCCGATCACCCCGGCACCGGCCAGGTGTACGCGTCCCGCTGGACCCACGACGGCCAGCCCCTGTGGACGGTGGTCAACCGGGGCGCCGACCACGACGGCCCCTGGCTGCTCACCGAGCCCCGTCCCGGCCGCTTCGTCGACCTGGTCACCGGCGCCGAGCTGGCCGTCACCGAACTCGAGGACGGGCGGGTCGCCGTCGGCGGGCCGCTGCCCGCCGGGGCGATCGCCGCGGTGGTCGCCACCGACACCCCTGTCGACCGGCACGAGCCGCCGACCGGTGATCCGTCCTTCCCGGCCCGCGCCGCCGTGCGTACCCGCACCCCGTGGTCGCCCCTCGCGGCCCTGCCCGACGGCATGGTCTCCGTCGACGGGGGCCACCACGAGCTGACCGTCCGCCACCGCGTCCGGGAGACCGGCCTGTACGGCGAAGCCCCCTACGTCGACGAGTGGAAACCCCTGCCGCCCCGACTGCACCACACCGGCACCCTGCGCCGCCCGGCCCGGCTCGGCCGCTTCGCCATCGACACCCGCGAGGTCACCCACGGCCAGTACGCCCGCTTCCTCGCCGCCACCGGCTACCGGCCGGTCCGGCCGGAACGGTTCACCGCCGGGCAGGGACCCGCCGACGCCCCGGTCACCGGCGTCGACCTCGCCGACGCCCGCGCGTACGCCCACTGGGCCGGGCTGCGGCTGCCCACCGAGGACGAATGGCAGGTCGCCGCCGAGGCGGGACTGCTCGCGCGCCGGGCACCCCTGGTCTGGAACCTGACCGAAAGTGAACACTCCGACGGGCGTACCCGGTTCGTCATCCTCAAGGGCGGCTGCGCGTACCGGGCGGAAGGCTCCGACTGGTATCTCGACGGCGGCCCGCAACCGCCCGAGGTGTCGGTGAAGCTGCTGCTCACCGGCGCCGGCCTCACCCGCTCCGACTCGATCGGCTTCCGCTGCGCCGCCGACCTGCCCGCCGAAGGAGCCCACCGATGAGCAGAACGTGGCGCACCGGCGCCATCCTCGTCGCCCTGCTGACCGCCGTCGGGCTCACCGGCCTGGCGCCGGAGACCGCTGTCGCCGCCAAGGATCCCGCCGGCACGCTCAGCACCGCCACCGCGCCCTCGCCGGCCCTCGGCGGCAGCATCGACTACACCGTCTACCTCCCGTACGGCTACCGCGACCCCGCCCAGGCCGCCACCCGCTACCCGGTGCTGTACCTGCTGCACGGGCGCGGCGACACCATGCAGGCGTGGACCCGCATCAAGTCGGACCTCGACCGGCTGATCGCCGACCGGCAGGTGCCACCGGTGATCGCCGTGCTGCCCGACGCCCCGTGGAGCAGCCGCGGCAGCTGGTACGTCGACTCCGCGTACACCGGCGCCGACAACCCGGGCCGCCCCGTGGAAACCGCGCTCACCCGCGACCTCGTCACCCACGTCGACGTCACCTACCGCACCGCCGCGCACCGGAACGCCCGGCTCGTCGGCGGCTACTCGATGGGCGGCGCGGGCGCGCTGCGCTACGCCCTCGCCCACCAGGACCTCTTCGCCAACGCGCTGGTGCTCAGCCCCGCCGTCTACCAGCCGCTGCCGCCGGCCGACTCCTCGGCCCGCGAGTTCGGCGCCTTCGGCGCCGGCGACCAGCTCTTCTCCGACGACGTCTACCGGCGGCTGAACTACCCGGCCCTGCTCCCCGGCGTCGACCCGGAATCCCCGGTCCGGATGTTCATCGCCGTCGGCGACGACGAATGGCCCAACCCGGACCCGGCCGACGCCGTCCACGACCTCGACTACGAGGCCGCCACCCTCTACAACACCGTCCGGCGCACCGACGGCATCGCCGCGGAGTTCCGCGTCCTCGACGGCGGGCACGACTGGGACGTCTGGCGCCCCGCCTTCGTCGCCGGTCTCACGCACCTCGCCGCCACCCTCAGCGTCACCCCGCCCGCCGGGCTGCCCGCCCCGCTGCACGGAACCCCCGGCGCGGACTGGGCCGGCGGGGTCGCCGCCCACCCCGACGGCGACGTCACCCTCGGCTACGCGGCGTCCGGCAGTGTCGCCGGCCAGCCGTACGCCGGCGGCCTCGACGCCGTGGTCACCCGGCTCGCCGCGGACCGCACCACCGCCCGCTGGACAGCCCAGTTCGGCACCGCCGCCAACGACCGGCTCTACGGGACCGTGCCGCTGCCCGACGACAGCGTGCTCACCGCCGGCTACACCCGCGGCGACCTCGACGGCCGGCACCCGGGCAGCCCGGCGGACGACGGGTTCGTGGCGAAACTGACCGCCACCGGGCAGCGCGCCTGGCTCACCCAGGCCGGTGACCCGGCCAAGGCCGACCGCTTCTACGCCCTCGCCGCCGCACCGGACGGTGGCGCGTACGTCGCCGGCTACACCAGCGGCGCGTTCGGCGGCACCAACGCCGGCGACAAGGACGCCGTGCTCGCCCGGATCGCCCCGGACGGCACGCTCGCCTGGACCCGCCAGTTCGGCGGCCCCGGCGAGGACAAGGCGTACGCCGTCGCCGTCGGCCCCGACGGCGTCTACGTCGCCGGCGGCACCTCCGCCGCCCTGCCCGGCACCACTCCGCTCGGCGGCGCCGACGGCTGGCTCGCCCGGTTCACCCCAGACGGCACCCGCGACTGGCTCACGGTCGCCGGCGGCGACGGGGACGACCTGCTCGGCGGCGTCACCGTCACCGGCGTCGGGCAGGTCGTGGCCACCGGCGCCACCTCCGGCGACGTGCTGACCGTCGCGTACACCAGCAAGGGCGCACAGCGCTGGCGGACCGTCACCGGCGGGCGCGGCGCGGACGCCGGCACCGACGTCCTAGCCCTGATCGACGGCTCGCTCGCGGTGGTCGGCTTCACCGGCAGCACGCTCGGCGTGCCGGCCGGCGGGGCGGACGTGCTCACCCTGCGCCTCGACGCCCGCGGCCGGCAGCTCGCCGTCGCGCAGTACGGCACCGCCCGCGACGACGCGGCCGATCCGTTCGGCGAGGAGAACGTCTACGCCACCCTCGCCCCCGACGGCCGGCTGCTGGTCAGCGGCCGCACCGCCGGCACGCCCACCGGTGGCGCCGCCCTCGGCAACGGCGACGTGTTCCTCGCCGCCGTCGACCCGGCGAAGGGAACGCCATGACCGCGCCCTCCCCGCTGCACGGCGTCAAGGTGGTCGACCTGGCCACCCTCTTCGCCGGTCCGCTCGCCGCCGCCTTCCTCGGCGACTTCGGCGCCGACGTGGTCAAGGTCGAGCACCCGGCCAAGCCCGACCCGTCCCGCGGGCACGGCCCGGCCAAGGACGGCGTCGGCCTCTGGTGGAAGGTGCTCGGCCGCAACAAGCGCACCGTCACGCTCAACCTGTCCGACCCGCAGGGCGCCGAACTGCTGCGCCGGCTGCTCGCCGACGCCGACGTGCTGGTGGAGAACTTCCGCCCCGGCACCCTGGAACGCTGGGGCCTCGGCCCGGACGCCCTGCACGCGGTCAACCCACGCCTGGTGATCGCCCGGATCAGCGGCTTCGGCCAGGTCGGCCCCTACGCACCCCGGCCCGGGTTCGGCACGCTCGCCGAGGCGATGAGCGGCTTCGCCGCCGCCACCGGGGAACCCGACGGGCCGCCCACCCTGCCCCCGTTCGGCCTGGCCGACTCGGTCACCGCGCTCGCCGCCGCGTACGCGGTCCTGCTGGCCCTGCGTGGCCGCGATCTGACCGGCCGGGGCCAGGTGGTCGACCTGGCCATCATCGAACCGATCATGGCGATGCTCGGCCCGCAGATCACCTGGTACGACCAGCTCGGCTACGTGCAGCCCCGGCTCGGCAACCGGTCCAACAACAACGCCCCGCGCAACACCTACCGGTGCGCGGACGGCCGCTGGGTGGCCGTCTCCACCAGCGCGCAGAGCATCGCCGAGCGGGTCATCCGCCTCGTCGGCCACCCCGAGCTGGTCGACGAGCCCTGGTTCGCCACCGGCAGCGGCCGGGCCGCGCACGCCGACGAACTCGACGCCGCCGTCGCCGGCTGGGTGGCGCAGCGGGACCGGGACGAGGTGGTGGCCGCGTTCGAGGCGGCCCAGGCGGCCGTCGCGCCCGTCTACGACGTCCGGGACATCGTCGCCGACCCGCAGTACGCGGCGCTCGGCACCGTGACCGCCGTCCCCGACGAGGACCTCGGCGAGGTCCGCATGCAGAACGTCCCGTTCCGGATGTCGGCCACCCCCGGCGAGATCCGGCACGCCGGCCGGCGGCACGGCCAGGACACCGACGAGGTGTTCCGGGCGCTCGGCCTGACCGACGCGGACCTGGCCGCGCTTCGCGAGCGGGGCGTGATCTGATGCTGCTGACCTGGCTATACGTGCCTGGCGACCGGCCGGACCGGTTCGCCAAGGCGGTCGCCTCCGGCGCCGACACGGTCATCCTCGACCTGGAGGACGCCGTCGTCGCCGGCCGCAAGGCGTACGCCCGCGACGCTGTCGCCGAGTTCCTCGCCGAACCGTCGCCGGTGCCGGTCCAGGTGCGGGTCAACGAGCTGACCGGCCCGGACGTCGACGCCGACCTGGCCGCCGTCGCCGGTAAACCGGGGCTGGCCGGCCTGCGCCTGCCCAAGGTGGAGTCCCCGGCGACCGTCGCCGCCGTCGCCGCCCGGGTCGACACCCCGCTGCACCCGCTGATCGAGTCCGCGGTCGGGCTGGAGTCCGCGTACCGGATCGCCGCCGCCCACCCGGCGGTTGCCTCGCTCGGCCTGGGCGAGGCCGACCTCCGCTCCGACCTGGGCGTCGCCGGCGACGACGGCCTGCTCTGGGCCCGCGGCCGGATCGTCGTCGCGGCCCGCGCCGCGGGCCTGCCGCCGCCGGCCATGTCGGTGTACGCGAACGTCGCCGACCTCGACGGGCTGGCCGCCTCCTGCGCCGCCGGCCGGCGGCTCGGCTTCCTCGGCCGGACGGCCATCCACCCACGACAGCTCCCGGTCATCGCCGCGGCGTTCCGCCCGGCCGAGCGCGAGGTGGCCCGGGCGCGGGAACTGCTCGCCGCCGTCGCCGAGGCGCAGACCCGCGACTCCGGCACCGTGGTGCTGCCCGACGGGCGGTTCGCCGACCGGGCCATGGTGGCCGCCGCCCGCCGGGTCGTCGACCTCGCCGCCCGCTACGCCGCCTGAGCGCAGCTCACTCCGGTCAGCCGCGCGCCACCCGGCCGGCAGACATCGGCCAGGGGCGGGTCAACCTCGCCTGGTCGGGCTGGAAGGGTGCGGGGTGAGCCCGTCCGCGACCGCCTCGATGAACTGGGTGAGGTAGTCGAAGTCGGGCACGGCGACCCGCTCGGCCCGTTCGTGCAGGGTGTCCGGGGTGACCGTGTCGTCGATCCGGGCGACCTCGTGGTGTCCGTCGCGGTCCATGGAGTGCCTCCCGTCACTGGTCGTGACGATGGTCGGTGCTGTCACAGCATCGCTTGCATACAGCCATCATTGCACTGTGCCAGCATCTTCGCCAGGTTCTGACGCATGACCGGTAGGCGGCGCGGTCAGGCCTCGGCCTCCGCCGGGCTGTCCACCGCGGCGAAGCCCAGCCACCACTCCTGCTCGGGCAGCTCACCCGCCGCGGTGGCGAACGCGGTCAGCGCCTCGGTCACCGTCGGCTGCCAGTACGCCGAGGTCGCGGCGACGATTCGAGACAGCTCCGCGCGCCGCCGACGGATCACCTCCTGCACCAGGGCCAGCCCGGCGGGGGTGAGCCGCAGCCGCACCACCCGGCGGTCGCTGGTGGAGCGGGACCGCCGGACCAGGCCCTTGCGGATCAGACGGTCACACATCCGCGTGCCGGTCGACGGGGCGACCTGGAGTTCGGCGGAGATGTCGACGGCGCGCTGGGGTCCCCGGGTGGCCAGCACGACCAACGCCCGAAACTGTGGCAGGGTGACCTCGGCGTCGAGGCCGGCCAGCGAGCGGGCGGCCAGGCCGACGAACGCGCGGCTGGCCGCCATCAGCGCCTCGACGGCCGCCGTTTCGCTGTCGCCGGCGGGTGATCGCATCCCGCCATCATTCCAGTAGGGCGGTAGCCCGTCGGGCGACGCCGGGGGCGGGCGCCGGCGGGTTTGCTTCCGGCGATCCGCGGTATCTCCGATCCATGCAGCGCATCACCTCCGCAGTCGTGGCCTCCCGGCGCGTGGACCGAGGTCCTGCCGTCCCACCGCGTCGGGAGGCCCGCCGTGCGGGGTGACTCCGTGGTCGACCGGGTGACCGCCGGGGCGTACCGGATCCCCACCGACGCCCCGGAAGGGGACGGCACCGCGGCCTGGAGCGCCACCACGCTGGTGCTGGTCCGGGTCAGCGCGGGCGGCGAGGTGGGCACCGGCTGGACGTACGCGGCGGCCGCCGCCGGCGAGCTGGTCACCGAGCTGTTGGCCGGGGTGGTGACCGGGCGCGACGCGCTCGACGTCCCCGGCAGCTACCAGGCCATGCAGGCGGCCGTGCGCAACGTGGGCCGCCCCGGCGTCGCCGCCTACGCCATCTCCGCGGTCGACGTGGCGCTGTGGGACCTCAAGGCCCGCCTGCTGGGGATCCGTCTGGCCCGGCTGCTCGGCCTGGCCAGGGAAACCGTGCCGGTCTACGGCAGTGGCGGCTTCACCACCTACGACGAGGCGCAGCTGCGCGCCCAGTTCACCCACTGGGTGCACGAGCTGGGCATCCCGCGGGTGAAGATGAAGATCGGCGAGTCGTGGGGGACCCGCGTCGAACGCGACCTGGCCCGGGTCGGCACGGCCCGGCAGATCATCGGTCCGGCCGCCGAGCTCTACGCCGACGCCAACGGCGGCTACCAGCGCAAACAAGCGATCCGGGTGGGACAGGCGCTGGCCGACCAGGACGTGCGGTGGTACGAGGAGCCGGTCTCCTCAGACGACCTGGCCGGCCTGCGGCAGGTGCGCGACGCCGTCCTGCCCGACGTGGCCGCCGGGGAGTACGGCTATCACCTGCCGTACTTCGCCGCGATGGTGCGGGCCGGCGCGGTGGACTGCCTGCAGGCGGACGTGTCCCGGTGCGGCGGTATCACCGAGTGGCAGCGGGTGGCCGCGGTGACCGCTGCGGACAACCTCCAGATCTCCGGCCACTGCGGCCCGCACCTGCACCTCGACGTCGCCGCCGCGACGCCCAACCTGCGGCACCTGGAGTGGTTCCACGACCACGTCCGCATCGAGTCGATGTTGTTCCAGGGCACGGTCACGCCCGAGCCGGGCGGCCTGCTGCGGCCCGACCTGTCCGTGCCCGGGCACGGGCTGCGGTTCGACGAGTCGGCGGCGGCGCCGTACCGGATCGGGTGAATCCGGCGGGTGCGCGCCGCGATCCGGCAGGACTGAACGGCGCCGGAACGGGTAGGCCCGGCGCCGGGAGGCGGGCGCCTCCGGGATCGAGGGGGACCATGGCAGTTGCCGCCATCGTCGCAGTGGTGATCGTCGTCGTGCTCGCGCTGATCGTGCTGTCGCTGAGCGTCCGGCTGGTGCAGCAGTACCAGCGCGGCGTCGTGTTCCGCTTCGGCCGGGTGCTGGACCGCATCCGCCAACCCGGGTTCCACCTGATCATCCCGGTCGCGGACCGGATGGTGCGGGTCAGCATGCAGACCACGGTGATCGGGGTGCCGGCACAGGGCGTCATCACCCGCGACAACGTCACGCTCACCGTCGACGCGGTCGTCTACTACCGGGTGGTCGACCCGGTGAAGGCCCTGGTCAACGTGCGGGACTATCCGGCGGCGGTGCTCCAGGTGGCGCAGACCGCGCTGCGGTCGGTGATCGGCAAGGCCGACCTCGATACCCTGCTGCGGGACCGGGACAAGATCAACGCCGAGCTGAAGGCCGTCATCGACGCGCCCACCGAGAAGCCGTGGGGCCTGCTCATCGAGCGGGTCGAGGTCAAGGACGTGTCGCTGCCCGAGGGGATGAAGCGGTCGATGTCCCGGCAGGCCGAGGCGGAGCGGGAACGGCGCGCACGGGTGATCGCCGCCGACGGTGAGTTCCAGGCCTCCCGCCGGCTCGCCGACGCCTCGCGGGCGATGGCGAACACCCCTGGGGCGTACCAGTTGCGGTTGCTGCAGACGGTGGTGGACGTGGCCGCGGAGAAGAACAGCACGCTGGTCATGCCGTTCCCGGTGGAGCTGCTGCAGTTCTTCCAGGAGTACGGGCGGCGCGCCCGCGAGCAGGCGGCGCCCGGTGGGTCGGGGCGGACAGAACCGGCCGAGGCGCTCGGCCCGACCACGGAGGGCGTCGCCGCGGCGGCCGAGGGGGACGGGCACCGACCTCAGCGCTGACCGGGACAGCGCATATATCGGTAGCTCGCCGCCCTGATCGGGCTGCGCCGGGTCGCGGCCGGACTCGCCTGGGCCGGGGTCGTCGGCTGGCTGGTGCTGGTGTGGGCCGGGCGTCCGCCGCCGGTGGCCCCGTGCTCAGGCCGGGGCCACCGCGGCCGTTCGCCGGACTCGGTCAGTCGAGCAGGCCACCGGTGGGTAGCGGCAGTCCGGGCAGCCCAGGCAACAGGGGCGAGAGGCTGGGCGAGGGCGGCCGCGGCGGCTTGGGCAGCGGCAGCAGACCACCGCCGTCGCTCACGGCGCCGCCCGGCGTGGTCGAGGCCGGCGGCTGGGACGGCCCGGGCGGCGGAGCCATCGTGCCGGTGCTGGGGCGAGTGGCCGGGGTGGTCGGGACGACGCCGGGCCTGGGGGAGATCGGCACGGCGGTGGGTAGGAGCTTTGCCCGCTCCGCGGTGAGGTCCCGCCCGAGCACGTCGAGGTCGGCGCGCAGTCGGGCCGCGCTCGCCGGGTCGGTGACCTGGTCGAGTTCGCCGTGTGCCTGGTCGACGAGTTCCTGGGCCTCGTCGAACCGCCGCTCGGTCAGGGCCGTGCGGGCCCGCGTGATCGTGTCCTCGACGTCCCGTACCTCCGCCTGCTGCGGGTAGAGCAGCCTGGTCAGCGACCACAGCGGACTGCCTGGCTCGGCGTTGCGACTGCTGATCCCGAGCCCGGACGTCAGGGCCAGCAGCGCGACGGCGGCCGCCGCGAGACGCACCGCCCAGGGGCGGGGTCGCCTGGTCCGGGCCGGACGTACCGGCGGTGGCGTGGGCTCGACCGGGTTCTCGGCCGGCGCCGCCGGACGGACCTCGGCCGGTTCGGGGACGCCGTCGGCGACGTCGGCCCGCCAGGCGGCGAGCAACTCGGCCAACTCGTCTCCGGCCGGCATCAGCGCGCCCCGTCCCAGCGCGTCGAGCAGCGCGTCGTCGCGGGTCAGGATGTCCAGATCCACCGCCTCGCCGCCGTTCGGCGTCCGCCCGCTCATGCCGCCACCTCGTCCAGGGAACCCCCGGCAAGGGTACGGAGCCGGGCGAGCGCGCGGGACTGGGCCATCCGTACCGCCGCCGCCGTCATCCCGACGATGGTGCCCACCTCGTCGGCGGACAGGCCCACCGCGACCCGCAGCAGGATGATCTCCCGCTGGACGTCGGGCAGCCGGTCCAGCAGGGCGGACAGCCGCCGGGCCAGGTCGGTGGCCATCACCTGCTGCTCCGGCCCGGGCGCGGCGTCGGGCTGATCCAGCGGGGCGTCGGTGGGGGTGACGGCCGCGTCCCGGATGGCCGCGCGTTGGGCGTCGGCGACCTTGTGCGCGGCGATGCCGTAGACGAAGGCGGCGAACGGGACACCCTGCTCGCGGTAGCGGGGGAGCGCGCGCAGCACCGCCACGCACACCTCCTGGGCCACGTCGTCCGCGGTGGTGTACGCCCCGCCGACCCTCCCCAGGCGGCCCCGGCAGTAACGGACCAGGCCGGGGCGCACGTCGGTGAGCAGTGTCGCGGTCGCCGCCGGGTCGCCCGCGGCGGCCCGGCGGACGAGATCTGGCTGCTGGATCACTGTCATGAGCTCGCGAGGCACCTTCATTACCGGCGGGTTACCGGCACGCTATCGAGCCTTGCTCAATTTTCCTAGCTCACGGTTTGTGACGAACCCATGCCGGAAAGAAGTTTGTTGCGTTCTCCACGGTCGCGCCGATGTGTCAGGCAGCGACGGAGAGGGGAGGGATCAGTGGGCGTCGAGGTCGCCGTGCAAGGGCTGACCAAGTCGTTCGGCGGGCAGCCGGTCTGGTCGGACATCACCCTGACCCTGCCCGCCGGGGAGATCTCCGTCCTGTTGGGACCCTCCGGCACGGGAAAGTCGGTCTTCCTCAAGACACTGGTCGGGCTGCTGCGGCCCGACCGGGGTGCCATCCTGATCGAGGGCAAGGACCTGCCGCGGCTGTCCGAACGCGAGCTGTACGAGGTACGCAAGCTGTTCGGCGTGCTGTTCCAGGACGGCGCCCTGTTCGGCTCGATGAACATCTACGACAACGTGGCGTTCCCGCTACGCGAGCACACCCGCATGTCCGAGTCCCAGATCCGGGCCGTCGTCACCGAGAAGCTGGAAATGGTGGGCCTGGTCGGAGCCGAGAAGAAGCTGCCCGGCGAGATCTCCGGCGGCATGCGCAAACGGGCCGGCCTGGCCCGCGCGCTCGTGCTCGACCCGCAGATCATCCTCTTCGACGAGCCGGACTCCGGGCTGGACCCGGTGCGCACCGCCTACCTCAACCAGCTCATCATCGACCTCAACCAGCGCACCGAGGCGACCTTCCTGATCGTCACCCACGACATCAACACCGCCCGCACCGTGCCCGACAACATCGGCCTGATCTACCACGGGCACCTGGCCATGTTCGGGCCGCGGGAGATGCTGCTGTCCAGCACCGAACCGGTGGTCCGGCAGTTCCTCAACGCCCAGCGGATCGGGCCGATCGGCATGGCCGAGGAGAAGGACGCCGACGAACTGGCCGCCGAGGCGGAGTCCGGGGTGGAACTGCCGCCGCTGCCGCCGATCCCACTGCAACTGCAGCCGTCGGACGGACTGCCCCGCCGGGCCGAGCGCCCACCCGGGCAGTGGTGCCGCGAGCAGGGCATCACCCCGCCGCCCGGCTCGTTCGAGGGCCTCCGGCAGGTGGAGCGACCGACCATCGACCTGGCGCAACACCTCACCGACGACCCGGGCAGGCACAGCCGGGAGGTGGCCCGATGAGCGCCCCGACCGCGGCCGTCCGCCGCTCCGGTGAGTTCTTCGCGTTCTGTCTGGACACCCTGCGCGGGCTCGGCCGGCGGCCGGTGCAGGTACGCGAGTTCGTCCAGCAGGCGTGGTTCATCAGCTCGGTGTCCATCCTCCCGGCCGCCCTGGTCTCCATCCCGTTCGGTGCGGTCATCGCCCTCCAACTCGGCTCGCTGGTCCGCCAGCTCGGCGCGCAGTCGTTCACCGGCGCCGCCTCGGTGCTCGCCGTGGTCCGCGAAGCCGGCCCGATCGTCACCGCCCTGATCATCGCCGGCGCCGGCGGCTCGGCGATCTGCGCCGACCTGGGCTCCCGGAAGATCCGCGAGGAACTCGACGCCATGCAGGTCCTCGGGATCGATCCGATCCACCGCCTCGTGGTGCCCCGGGTGCTCGCCTCGATGCTGGTCGCCGTCCTGCTCAACGGCCTGGTCAGCGTCGTCGGCGTCACCGGCGGGTACGCGTTCAACGTCCTCCTGCAGGGCGGCACCCCGGGGGCGTACCTGGCCAGCTTCCAGGCCCTCGGGCAACTGCCCGACCTGCTGGTCGGCGAGGTCAAGGCGCTGCTGTTCGGGGCCACCGCCGCGCTGGTCGCCTCCTACAAGGGGATGACCGCCAAAGGCGGCCCGAAGGGCGTCGGCGACGCGGTCAACCAGAGCGTCGTCATCACCTTCATGCTGCTGTTCGCGCTGAACTTCGTCGTCACGGCCGTGTACTTCCAGGTCGTACCGCAGAAGGGAAGCTGACGTGGCCGTGCTGCGCTACCTGGACGACCTCGGCGGGCAGCTCGCCTTCCACCTGCGCGCCCTCGCCTGGGCGCCACGCACCCTGCGCCGCTACAAGCGCGAGGTGATCCGCCTGCTGGCCGAGGTCAGCTTCGGCACCGGCGCACTCGCCGTGCTCGGCGGCACCGTCGGCGTGATCTGCTTCCTCACCTTCTTCACCGGCACCGAGGTCGGGCTGCAGGGCTACCAGGCGCTCGACCAGATCGGCAGCAGCGCCTTCACCGGGTTCGTCTCCGCGTACTTCAACACCCGGGAGATCTCGCCGCTGGTGGCCGCGCTGGCCCTGTCCGCCACCGTGGGCTGCGGGTTCACCGCCCAACTCGGCGCGATGCGGATCTCCGAGGAGGTCGACGCGCTGGAGGTGATGGGGGTGCCGTCCCTGCCGTTCCTGGTCACCACCCGGATGATCGCCGGCTTCATCGCGGTCATCCCGCTGTACGTGATCGGCCTGCTCTCCAGCTACCTGGCCACCCGCACCATCGCGGTCGTCTACTTCGACCAGTCCGCCGGCACCTACGACTACTACTTCCACCTCTTCCTGCCCCCCGGGGACGTGCTCTGGTCCTTCGGCAAGGTGCTGGTGTTCAGCGTGATCGTGGTGCTCGTGCACTGCTGGTACGGCTACACCGCCCAGGGCGGGCCGGCCGGCGTCGGCGTCGCGGTCGGACGGGCCGTGCGTACCGCCATCGTCGCCGTCAACGTCGTGGACTTCTTCCTGTCCCTGGCCATCTGGGGCGCCACCACCACCGTCCGGATCGCGGGGTGACCATGCGACACCGTGTCCTCGGCATCGTCTTCATCGCCCTGCTCACCGCGGCGCTGACCGGTTCCGTGCTGCAGTACCGGAAGGCGTTCACCCCGGTCGACCGGGTCACCCTGCACGCCGACCGCGCCGGCCTGCACCTCCTCGAGGGCGCCGACGTCAAGGTGCGCGGGGTGGTCGTCGGCGACGTCCGCTCGGTCGGCAGCGACGGCGGCGGCGCCGTCATCGGCCTCGCGCTCGACCCGGCCACCACCGACCGGATCCCCGCCGACGTGACCGCCCGGCTGCTGCCCAAGACCCTCTTCGGGGAGCGGTACGTCGAACTGGTCCCGCCGGCGGGCAGCACCGCCGGACCGATCCGCGACGGCGCGGTCATCAGCCAGGACCGCAGCCGCACCGCCGTCGAGCTGGAACGCGTGCTCGACCAGGCGCTGCCGCTGCTGCAGTCGATCCGCCCCGACCAGCTCGCCGCCACCCTCGGCGCGATCTCCACTGCCCTGCAGGGACGCGGCGACCAGCTCGGAGCGAACCTCACCCGGCTCGGCGCGTACCTGCGGCAGCTCAACCCGGAACTGCCCACCATCGCCGAGGACCTCCGCAAGCTCGCCGTCGTGCTGGACAGCTACGACGCCGCGCTGCCCGACCTGCTCGCCCTGCTGCGCGACGTCACCGTCACCGCCGGCACCGTCAGTGACCAGCGCACCCAGCTCGCCGCGTTCCTCGCCGACACCACCGACACCGCCGACACCGCCCGGGGCTTCCTGGACCGGCACGGCGACCAGCTCATCCGCCTCGGCCAGGTCAGCCGGCCGGTGCTGGAACTGCTCGCCACCTACGCCCCCGAGTACCCCTGCCTGGTCAGCGGGCTGGTCGCCCTGCAACCCCGGGTCGAGGAGGTCTTCTCCGGCGGGCGGATGCACATCACCCTCGAGGTCACCCGCGACGGCGGCGCCTACGAGCGGGGCCGCGACGAGCCGCTCTACGGCGCCCAGGACGGCCCGAACTGCCGGCACCTGCCCGACCCGCCGATGCCCGCCCCGCAGGTGCCGGTCGCCGACGGCTACGACTACCGGGGCACCCGTACCCCGCCGCTGCTGCCCGTCGGGCTGCCCGCCGCGTCCGGCGGCGCAGCCCCGGCCGCCGCCTCCCCGGCCATGGGCCAGGCCGGCACCGGCGCGGAACAGGCCCTGGTCAAACCCCTCGTCGGTGGGCTCACCGGCACCCCGCCGGCCGAGGTGCCGGACATCGCGGTGCTGCTCTGGGGGCCGCTGCTGCGCGGAGCGGTGGTGAACGCGCGATGACCGGGAAGACGACGCCCGCGCTGGTCAAACTGGTGATCTTCGCGGCGGTGACGCTGCTGGCCACCGCGCTGCTCGCGCAGACCCTCGGCGCGTTCCCGCCCGGCGGGGTGGCCTACCGGGCCCGGTTCACCGACGTCACCGGCCTGCTGCCCGGCGACGACGTCCGCATCGCCGGAGTACGGGTCGGCAAGGTCAGCGACATCGCCGTGGTCGACGACAGCGTCGCCGAGGTCACCTTCACCGTCGACCGGGACGTGCCGGTGGCCACCAGCGTCCGCGCCGCCATCCGCTACCGCAACCTGGTCGGCCAGCGCTACCTGGCGTTGACCGAGGGACCGGGCGACGGCCGGCCGCTACGGGCCGACGGGCTGATCCCGCTCACCCAGACCAAACCGGCGCTGGACCTGACCGTGCTGTTCAACGGGTTCCGGCCGCTGTTCACCGCGCTCAACCCCGACGACGTCAACAAGCTCGCGTACGAGATCATCCAGGTGCTGCAGGGCGAGGGCGGCACCGTCGCCAGCCTGCTGCGCCGCACCGCCTCGCTGACCAACACCCTGGCCGACCGGGACGCCGTGATCGGCCGGGTCGTCACCAACCTCAACCAGGTCCTGGAGACCCTGGCCAGCCACGACCAGCAACTGGACGAGAGCGTCACCCAGCTCCAGCAGTTCGTCTCCGGGCTGTCCGCCGACCGCACCGCCATCGGCGAGGCGCTGGTCAGCCTCGGCGAGCTCACCGACACCACCGCAGGGCTGCTGCGCCAGACCCGGCCGCCGCTGGCCGCCGACGTCCGCGCCCTCGGCGACCTCGCCGGCACCCTCGACCGCAACTCCGCCGTCATCGACGCCACCCTCGGCCGGCTGCCGCAGCGCTACGAGTCGCTGACCCGGGTCGCCTCGTACGGCTCCTGGTTCAACTTCTACCTCTGCGACTTCGACGGCCGGGTGGCCGTCGCCGGCCAGCCGCCGCTGACCACGCCCGGCGTCAGCGCCACCGCCGCCCGCTGCGCCACCGGAGGCAGCCAGTGAAACCCTTCCGCGAACGCAACCCGGTCGTCGTCGGCACCGTCGGGCTGACAGTGATCCTCGCCGCCCTGCTCGGCGCCTTCCAGCTCGACCGCCTCGCCGCGCTCACCGGCCGCAGCTACCAGGCGGCGTTCCACGACGCCAGCGGACTTGCCACCGGCAACGAGGTCCGGGTGGCCGGGGTGCGTGTCGGCGTGGTGACCGCCGTGGAACTCGCCCGCGAGAGCCAGCCGTACGTCCGGGTCCGCTTCCGGGTCGACGACGACGGCGTACGCCTGGGCCGGGACACCGGCGCCACCATCCGGATCAAGACCGTGCTCGGCCAGAAGTACCTCGCCCTGTCCCCGGCGGGACCGGGCAAGCTGCCCGAGCACGCCCAGATCCCGCTCGACCGCACCGCCGCCCCGTTCGACGTGGTCCAGGCCGTCACCGGGCTCGCCGACACCCTCGACAAGGTCGACACCGACCAGCTCGCGCAGGCGTTCACCACCCTGTCGCAGACCTTCGCCGACACCCCGGCCAGCGTCAGCACCTCCCTGACCGGACTGTCCCGGCTGTCCCGCACCGTCGCCAGCCGCGACGCCGAGCTGCGCACCCTGCTCGCCCGCGCCCGGGACGTCACCGGCGTGCTCGCCCAACGCGACGAGGAGTTCCGCAAGCTCGTCACCGACGGGGAGAAGCTGCTCACCGAGGTCACCCGCCGCCGGGACGCCATCCACCAGCTCCTCGTCGGCACCGACCAGCTCGCCACCCAGCTGTCCGGGCTGGTCGCCGACAACCGCACCCAGCTCGAACCGGCCCTGCGCAAGCTGCGCGACGTGGTCGCCGTCCTGCAACGCAACCGCGACGACCTGGAGCAGACCATCAAGCGGATGGGGCCGTTCGTCACCGCGTTCGCCAACGTGGTCGGCAACGGCCGCTGGTTCGACTCGTACGTCGACGGCCTGCTCCAGCCGTACCTGCCCACGACGGGAGGACGCTGATGCCCGGTCCGGTCCAGCGCTGGCGGCGCCCGCTCGCCGCGGCCACCGTCCTGCTTCTCGCCGGCGCCGTCGGCGCCGTGGTGTGGCGGCACGAGACACCCCAACGGCGGGTCGTCGCCTACTTCACCCGCGCGGTCGGCGTGTATCCCGGCTCGGACGTCCGGGTGCTCGGCGTCCGCGTCGGTGAGGTCGAAAAGGTCGTCCCGCAGGGCCGCACCGTCCGGGTCGAGATGCGCTACGACCCGGCGTTGCGGTTCCCCGCCGACGCCCAGGCCCTGATCGTCCCGCCCAGCGTGGTCAGCGACCGGTACGTGCAGCTCACCCCGGCGTTCACCGGCGGCTCCGCGCTCGCCGACGGCGCCGAGATCCCGGTCGGGCGGACCGCCGCGCCGATGGAGATCGACGACATCTACCGGGCGCTCGACGAGTTCAACCGCACCCTCGGTCCGACGGGCGCCAACGCCGACGGCGCCCTGTCCGACCTGGTCACCACAGGCCGGGCCAACCTGGAGGGCAACGGCGCCAACCTGCACGACACCCTCGACGGGCTGTCCCGCGCGCTGACCACCCTCTCCGACGGCCGCGGCGACCTGTTCGGCACGGTGGCCAACCTGCAACGCTTCACCACCACCCTGGCCCGCAGCGACGAGCAGGTACGCCGCTTCCAGCAGCAGCTCGCCGACGTCGCCGAGCAGCTCGCGGGGGAGAAGGAGGAACTGGCCGCCGCGCTGCGCAACCTGGCCGCCGCGCTGGCCGACGTGACCACCTTCGTCCGGCAGAACCGGACCGCGCTCACCTCCAACGTCACCGCGCTGGCGGACATCACCCGCATCCTGGTCCGCCAGCAGCAGGCCGTCGTCCAGATCCTCGACGTGGCGCCGCTGGCGCTGAGCAACCTCAACCTCGCGTACAACGCGCGCTCGGGGACGCTGGACACCCGCGACAACCCGCTCGGCCCGTACGACCCGGCCAGCTTCGTCTGCTCGCTGATCGTGGACCAGCTCCCCGCCGCCGAGGTGCCGGCGAAGTGCACCGCACTCGCACAGACCCTGCACTCCCGCAACCTGCCCCTGACCGACCAGCTGCGCAAGCTGCTCAAGCTGCCGCCCGGCGCCCCGGTGGCCGGCGGGTCCCCACCGGGCTCCATCAGCTCCCCCGGTGCGCCGACCGCCGACGAGGCGCCGGGCGGCTTCCCACCCACCACCACGAGCGACCCGACGCTCGGCGGCATCCTGCGAGGCAGCGCATGAGCATCCGGCTGCTGCGCCTGCTGGCCGGCGCGCTCGCGGTGGCGCTGCTGCCCGCCGGCTGCGGCCTGCCCGAGGTCGCGGACCTGCCGCTGCCCGGCGGCAAGCCGGCCAGCGACGGCTACACCATCACCGCCGAGTTCGCCGACGTGCTCGACCTGGTGCCGCAGGCCGCCGTCAAGGTCGACGACGTCACCGTCGGCAGCGTGGAGAAGATCTCCCTGTCCGGCTGGCACGCCCGCGTCCGGCTGCGCATCGACCGCGGCGTGCGGCTGCCCGCCAACGCCACCGCCGCCGTACGGCAGAGCAGCCTGCTCGGTGAGAAGTACGTGACGGTGGCCCCGCCGCCCACCGAGCCCGCCCGCGGCCGGCTCGCCGACGGCGACCTCATCCCGCTGTCCCGCACCACCCGCGGCGCCGAGGTGGAGGAGGTCCTCGCCGCCCTCGGCCTGCTGCTCAACGGCGGTGGCCTGGCCCAGCTGCGGACCATCAACGAGGAGCTCGGCAAGGCGCTCGCCGGCCGCGAACCCGCCCTGCGGGACACCCTCACCCAGCTCGACACCTTCCTCGCCGGGCTCGATCGGCAGAAGGCCGACATCGTCCGCGCCATCGACGCGCTGGACCGGCTGACCGGCCGCCTCGCCCGGCAACGGCAGGTCGTGGGCGACGCGCTGGACTCCCTGGCGCCCGGGCTGACCGTCCTGGCCCGACAACGCGCCCAGCTCACCAAGGCGCTGACCGTCCTCGGCCAGCTCGGCACGGTCGGCACCCGGGTGGTCGAGCGCAGCCGGGCGGACACCGTCGCCGCCGTACGCTCCCTGCAACCGATCCTGGAGCAGCTCGCCCGGGCCGGCGACGACCTGCCCAAGTCGCTGGACTTCATGCTGTCGTACCCGTTCCCGCCGAACGTCACCGGCGCCATCGTGGGCGACTTCGTGAACCTGTCCGTCACCGCCGACCTGGACGCCGCCAGCATCCTGGCCAACCTGGTGGCCGCCGCACCCGCCCCGGCCCAGCCGAACCGCCCCGCCCCGGGCGCCAAGGCGCCGACCGCGCCCCGGTCACCCGGCACCGGCCCGAACCGGCCCGGCGGCAAGCCCGGCGGCATCCTCCCCGAGCTACCGCTGACCGGGTGTCTGCCGGATCTGAAGAACTTCCCGGCCATCTTCACCCCGCCCGAGGAGTGCGGGCTGCCGGAGGGCTGCCAGCTGCTCAAGCCCGGCTCGACGGTGCCGCTCGGCGGGTTGCTCCTGCCCAAGGGCCTCGTGCCGCCCGGCACGGCGTTCCCCGCCGGCACCGAGCTGCCCGACGGCACCGTGCTCACCGCCCAGTGCGTGCTCCCAGTGACCGGGGCCGTCATCGGCCAGCTCGGTGGCCTCACCGACCTCCTCGGAGGAGGGCTGATCAAGTGATCGGACGCACCGCGAAACTCCAGGTCCTCGCCTTCGTGCTGGTGAGCCTCCTCGGCGTCAGCTACGTCGGGATCCGCTACGTCGGCCTCGGGGACCGGCTGTTCGGCACCGGCTACGTCGTCCACGTCGACCTCGCCCGGGCCGGCGGCCTGTTCGCCAACGCCCCGGTCACCTACCGCGGCGTGCCCGTCGGCCGGGTCACCGCCGTCGCGCTGCGCGCCGACGGGGTCCGCGCCGACCTGCGGATCGACCGGGGCGTACGCGTGCCCGACGCGCTGCGGGCCGTGGTCACCCAGCGGTCCGCCGTCGGCGAGCAGTACCTCGACCTGCGCCCCGACCGCGACGGCGGGCCGTACCTCGCCGACGGGGCGGTGATCCCAGCCGACCGGACCGGCCTCCCGCTCGCCCCGGAGACGCTGCTGACCAACCTCGACGCCCTGGTCCGCTCGGTCGACCCGGACGACCTGAGCGTGCTGATCACCGAACTCGGCACCGCGTTCGAGGGCAACGAGCAGGCCCTCGCCCGGATCCTCGACGCGGGTGACGCCCTGCTCACCGAGGCGGACACCCGGCTGCCCGAGACGCTCACCCTGATCCGCGACGCCCGGACCGTGCTCACCACCCAGGCCGAGTCCGCCGAAGCGCTGCGCCGCTGGTCAGCCGGCCTGGCCGAGCTGGCCGCCGCCATCCGCGCCGCCGACCCGGACCTGCGCCGGCTGCTCGCCACCGGACCGCCGGCCGGCGCCGAGCTGCGGGCGCTGCTGCGCGGCCTGGAACCCGACGTCGGGGCGCTGCTCGGCAACCTGGTCACCGTCAACGGCATCGCCGCCCGGCGGCTGCCCGGCATCGAGCAGCTGCTCGTGACGTACCCGATCGCCGTGGCCGGCGGATTCACCGTCACCCCCGGTGACGGCACCGCCCACCTGGGCCTCGTGGTCAACGCCGGGGATCCGCCGTCCTGCGTCTACCGGGGCGGTAGCACCAGGTGCAGCGGCAACGAGCGCGCCGCCGGCGCCAGCGTACGCGGGGCACAGAACGCCCCCCGACCCTCCGGCCGGGAGCCGGCGCCGCCGCCGTCCGACGCGGGGGCGAACGCCGGCTACGACCCGGCGACCGGCCTGGTGCTCGGCTCCGACGGACGACCGCTGCAGTTCGGCGGGACCGGCGGACAGTACCGGACGGCCGGTGACCAGTCCTGGAAACAGCTGTTGCTCGCCGGGGTGACCCCGTGACCGGCGTACCCGAGGAGGTGGCGGTGACCAGCCGCAGGAACACCACGCTGAAAGTCATCAAGGGAGCGTTGGCCGGTGGCCCGTCCCCGGCGCGACGCCGCTTGGTCACCCGTCCCGTGCCCCGCCCGGCCGAGCCGATCGAGCAGGTGCTGGAACGCCTCGACCGGGAGCCGGTGGCGGCCCCCGCGGCGGCCGGCGACCTGAAGGTCGTCGTCGACCCTGTCGGGGTCGAAGACCCGCCCGACCCCGACGACAAGGCGGCCGGCACCGACACCGGGGGTGACCCGAAGGCGAAGGATGCCGGCGCCACCGCGGCGGCCGACGGCGGGCGGGCCGAGGCGGCGCCGGGCACGCCGGGCCGCGGCCGGGCGCTGACCGCGCTGCTCGTCGTGCTGCTCGCGGCCGCCCTCGCCGCCGCCGGCGTCTACGGCCACCGCTGGTACGTCGACCGGGCCACCGACCAGGCCCGCGGCGACGCCGTCGCCGCCGCCCGGCAGGCCGCCGTCAACTTCGTCTCGGTCAGCGCCGCCAGCGTCGACCGCGACCTGCAGCGCATCACCGCCGGCGCGACCGGCGACTTCAAGGACGAGTTCACCCGCGGCCAGGCGCAGGTCCGCACGGCCGTGGTGGAGAACAAGGTCCAGTCGCAGGGCACGGTGCTGCGCGCCGGCCTGGTCTCCGGGGACCGCCAGCACGCGGTGGTGCTGGTGGCGGTCGACGCCACGGTGAAGAACGTGAAGTCACCCGACGGGCGGCCGTCGCACTACCGGATCCAGCTCGACCTGGTCCGGGACAAGGACTCGGGCGACTGGCTGGTGTTCAAGCTCCAGTTCGTCGGCTGACCGGAGGAGGAGACCCCGATGCGTGTCCCGACCGTCCTGCGCCGCCCGCCGCGGCTGCGCCCCGTGCCCGCCCTGGTCGTCGCGCTGGTCCTGGTGGCGGCGGTGGCCCTCGCCGCCTGGTACGGCGACCGCCGCGCCGGCCAGCGCGACCAGGCAGTACGCCAGGCCCTGGCCACCGCGCCCGCCGCGGCGAAGGCACTCTTCTCCTACGACTACCGCACCTTCGACGACAGCATCGCCAACGGCCGCACCTTCGCCACCGGCGCGTTCGCCGACGAGTACGCACAGACCACCGCCGCGCTCAAGCAGACCGCCACGAAGCAGCAGGCGGTTGTGCTGGCCGAGGTGTCCGCCACCGGCGTGGTCAGCGCCGACAGCGACCGGGTGGAGCTGCTGCTATTCCTGAACCAGTACCGGCGGAACGTGACCACGGCGGGGGAGAAGGTCGACCAGAACCGGGTCGTGCTCACCATGGTCCCGGTCGACGGGGAGTGGAAGGTCGTCAAGGCCACCGCGATCTGACCGGCGGGCTCCCGTCATCGGTGCCGGCGGGACAGCATCGTCGAGCCGTCGCCGGCACCGGCCGGCGCGCAGGTCGCTGCAGGGGCTGACCGCGTTTTCCGCCGGTGTGCCCGGGGTAGGTCCTCACGGGACTGACCGGAACACATGCGTGGAGGCCCTTCGATGAGAGACAACTTCGGCAACGCGGTGGGAGACGCGTTCCGTTCGGTGATGCTGTTCCTACCCAAGGCGGTCGCATTCATCGCGATCCTGGTGGTCGGCTGGCTGATCGCCAAGGCCGTGCTGAAGCTCGTGGACAAGGTCCTGGAGCGGGTGCACTTCGACCGGGCCGTCGAGCGCGGCGGCATCAAGACCGCGCTGGCCCGCTCGAAGTACGACGCCAGCGACATCGTCGCCAAGCTGGCCTACTACGCGGTGCTGCTGGTCACCCTGCAGCTCGCGTTCGGTATCTGGGGCCCGAACCCGATCTCGGACCTGATCCGCGGCGTGGTGGCGTGGCTGCCCAAGGCGTTCGTCGCCATCGTGATCGTGGTGGTGGCCGCGGCGATCGCCAAGGCGGTGAAGGACATCATCGCCAGCGCCCTCGGTGGCCTCTCCTACGGCCGGGTGCTGGCGAACATCGTCTCGGTGTTCATCCTCGGCCTGGGCGTCATCGCCGCGCTCAACCAGATCGGCGTCGCCACCACGGTCACCACCCCGGTGCTGATCGCCGTGCTCGCCACGATCGGCGGCATCCTGGTCGTCGGCGTCGGCGGCGGGCTGGTCCGGCCGATGCAGGCCCGCTGGGAGAGCTGGCTGGCCCGCGCCGAGGAGGAGCGTCGGACCATCGCCGAGCACGCCCGGGCGTACCAGGCCGGGCGGCGGGACGTGGCGGCCCAGCTGGGCAGCCCGTACGCCGAGGCGGAGCGGACCCAGCCGGTCGGCCCGCACGGTGCGGCGGAGCCCACCCAGCCGATGCCGCACGCCGGCGCGGCGGCCACCCCGCAGCAGTCCACGGCCGGGCAGGCGGTGGACAACGACGCCACGATGGTGATCCCGCAGGCAAACGCGGAGAAGTTCCGCCGCTGACCGCCCGCGTCGCGACCGGGGTGGGGCCCAGCCGGGTCCCACCCCGGCTTCGCGTCCGGCGGGGCGGCGGGGACGACCGCCGCCGACTACCATCGGCGCATGACCTGGCGATGTTGATCCCACCCTGAAGGCCGAGGCCGCGGGCCGCCGCGGACACCGCATGTCCGGTGTCCGTCACGTCCCCGTGGGAAGGCCTCCATGCTCATTGTCTCCGCGCGTCGATCCGACGTCCGCCCGGTGGCGGCGGCGCTCTACGCGTACGCGTTCCTCACCGACCTCGTCCTGCTCTACCCGGTCTACGCGCTGCTCTTCGCCGACACCGGGCTGTCGGTCGGGCAGATCTCCTCGCTGTTCGTCATCTGGTCGGCCACCGGCATTCTGCTGGAGGTGCCCTCCGGCGCCTGGGCCGACGCGGTCTCCCGGCGGCTGCTGCTCTGCCTCGCGCCGCTGCTGCCCGCCGCCGGCTTCGCCCTCTGGGTGCTCGTCCCGTCCTACCCGGCGTTCGCCGTCGGCTTCCTGCTCTGGGGCGCCGGCGGGGCACTGCGCTCCGGCGCCCTGGAGGCGCTGGTCTTCACCGAACTCGACCGGCTCGACGCCACCGGCCGGTACGCCCGCCTGATGGGCCGGGCGAAGACCGCCGAGATCCTGGGTGTGCTCGCCGCGATGGGACTCGCCGGCCCGGTCCTCGCCCTCGGCGGCTACCGGGCCGTCGGCGCGGCCAGCGTCGCCGCCTGCCTGCTCGCCGCGGCGGTCGCGACCCGGTTCCCCGAGCACCGCCCGGCCGGCGGCGACGGCCCGGCCGACGACGACGGGTCGGACGACGACGGGTCGGACGCCGATCCGGGGTGGCTGGCGAGTCTGCGCGGCGGGCTGGCCGAGGCCCGCGCCGACCGGTCGGTCCGGGTCGCGTTGCTGCTGGTCCCGGCCGTCGCCGCGATCTGGGGCGCGCTGGAGGAGTACACGCCGCTGCTGGCCCGGGACACCGCCGTCGCGCTGGACCGGGTGCCGCTGCTGCTCGTGCTGGTGTGGGCGGGCACGACGCTCGGCGGGCTGCTGACCCCGGTGGGGGAGCGGTTGACCACCCGCGGGTACGCGGCCCTGCTCGTGGTCGCGGCGGTGGCCCTGGCCGCCGGTGCCCTGGTTCGCCATCCGGCCGGGTTCGTGCTGATCGGGGCTGCGTTCGGCGCGTTCCAACTCGCCACGGTGCTCGCCGACGTCCGGCTGCAGTCCCGGATCACCGGGCCGAGTCGGGCGACGGTCACCTCGGCCGCGGGGATGGCCACCGACCTGAGCATCATCGCGGTCTACGCCGGCTACGGCGTGGTCGCCACCGCCGCCGGCAACGCCGTGGCGTTCGCGGTGGCCCTGGTGCCGTACCTGGTGGTGGCGGTCTGGCTGGCCGCCCGCCGGACCTGACCGGCCGGGCGGGGGCCGCAGGCCGGTCCCCGCCCGGCCCGCTCGGGCGGGCCGGGTCGAGATCGGGCAGCGGATGGTGAGAAACGGGCGAGCCAAAAGAGAGGTATGCCGGATGCGCCCGGTCTCCGCTGCCCGTTCGGGCGGCATCCCGGGCGGCAAACCCAAGTCATTACCCGAGATGTGACCGTCGTCACGCCCGTTTGGCGGTGTTAGAAACAGAGGCACGAGTCGGGGAGGTGCCAGGTGGACGCAGCGCAACGGAGACACCACATCCTCACGCTGGCCCGCCGGCACGGCGAGGTCGACGTGCAGAAGCTGGCCGCCGACCTGGGCGTCGCCCCGGAGACCGTCCGTCGCGACCTGAGCATGCTGGCCCAGCAGGGCGTGGTGCGGCGCACGCACGGTGGCGCGTACCCGGTGGAGACGGCCCGCTTCGAGACCACCCTGGAGACCCGCACCACCCGGATGGTCGCGGAGAAGCGGCGGATCGCCGCCGCCGCGGTCGAACACGTCGGCGACGCGGAGTCGATCTTCATCGACGAGGGTTACACCCCGCAGTTGATCGCCGAGGCGCTACCCACCCACCGGCCGCTGACCGTCGTCACGGCCTCGCTGCACACCGCCGCGGCGCTGGCCCACTCACCCACCCTCACGGTCCTCCTGCTCGGCGGCCGCGTCCGCGGCCGCACGCTCGCCACCGTCGACCACTGGGCCACCGCCATGCTCGCCGGCTTCGTCATCGACCTCGCCTTCGTCGGCGCGAACGGGATCTCCCGGGAACACGGGCTGACCACGCCCGACCCGGCCGTGGCCGCGGTCAAGGCGCAGGCGATCGGGGTGGCCCGGCGGGTGGTCTTCGCCGGCGTGCACACCAAGTTCGGCGGCCACAGCTTCTGTCGCTTCGCCGACGTCGCCGACGTCGACACCATCGTCACGGACACCGCGCTACCGGCGTCCGAGGCACACCGCTACTCGCTGCTCGGCCCCGTGGTGCTGCGCGTCTGAGCGCCCGGCCGACCCGCCTCCACCACAACCCCACCACCACCCATGGAGGTTCACTGTGTCCAGAACACGGTCTCCTCGCCGATGGCGCGGCGCGTTCGCGGTCGCCGTCGCGGCCGGCCTGACTCTGACCGCCTGCTCCGGAGCCGGTGGCGGCTCCTCGTCCGGCCCCGGGGGTGGCAAGACCATCACCGTGCTGATGGTCGGCAACCCGCAGATGGAGGACCTGGCGAAGGTCACCGCCGACAACTTCACCAAGCAGACCGGGATCACGGTGCGGTTCACGATCCTGCCGGAGAACGAACTGCGCGACAAGGTCACCCAGGACGTCGCCACCCAGGGCGGACAGTACGACGTGGCGACGATCGGCGCGTACGAGGCACCGATCTGGGCCAAGAACGGCTGGTTGCACGAACTGAGCTCGTACGCCGACGCCGACGGCGGCTATGACGAGGGTGATCTGCTCAAGCCGATGGTCGCCTCGCTCTCCGGCGAGGACGGCAAGCTCTACGCGGCGCCGTTCTACGGCGAGTCGTCCTTCCTCATGTACAACAAGGAACTCTTCGCGGCCAAGGGTCTGACCATGCCGGAGCGACCGACCTGGCAGCAGGTGGCACAGTTCGCCGCGACGCTGGACGACAAGAAGGCCGGCGTCGCCGGCATCTGCCTGCGCGGCCTGCCCGGCTGGGGCGAGCTCTTCGCGCCACTGACCACCGTCGTCAACACCTTCGGCGGCACCTGGTTCGAGAAGGACTGGACGCCGAAGGTGAACGCGCCCGAGTTCACCGAGGCGACGAAGTTCTACGTCGACCTGATCCGCGCCCACGGTGAGCCGGGCGCCCCGCAGGCCGGCTTCACCGAGTGCCTGAACACCTTCGGCCAGGGCAAGGCGGCGATGTGGTACGACGCCACCTCCGCCGCCGGCACGCTGGAGGACGCCAGCGCCAGCAAGGTCGCCGGCAAGGTCGGCTACGCGTACGCGCCGGTCAACCGGACGACGTCGTCGGGCTGGCTGTGGGCCTGGGCCCTCGCGATGCCGAAGACCACCAAGAACGCCGACGCCGCCTGGAAGTTCATCGCCTGGGCCACCGGCAAGGAGTACGAGAAGCTGGTCGGCTCCTCCCTCGGCTGGTCCCGGGTGCCGGCCGGTAAGCGCCAGTCCACCTACGAGATCCCGGAGTACCGGCAGTCCGCCACCGCCTTCGCCGACCTCACCCTGAAGTCGATCCAGGAGGCCGACCCGGTCAGCCCCGGCCGGCAGCCCCGTCCCGCGCTCGGGGTGCAGTTCGTCGGCATCCCCGAGTTCGCCGACCTCGGCACCAAGGTCTCGCAGGAGGTCTCCGCCGCCATCGCCGGCAGCACCACCGTGGAGAAGGCGCTCGCCGACGGCCAGCGACTGGCCGAGGACGTCGCCAAGGAATACCGGTAGCCGCCGCCGGGGCCGGCCGCCGAACGGCCGGCCCCGGCCACCCCACGAGGTGAACCGATGACCCGGACCATCACCGCCGGTGCCGGCGCACCGCCGCGCCGAGCCGTCCGACCCGTCCCGCTCGGCGCACGGCAACGCTGGACCCGCCGCGCCCCGCTGCTGCCCGCACTGATCTTCGCGATCGTGGTGACCCAGATCCCGTTCCTGGTCACCCTCTACCTGTCCACCCTGGACTGGAACGCGCTGCGACCCGGCCGCCGCGCGTTCATCGGCCTCGCCAACTACGGCGAGGTGCTCACCGACGCCCGGCTGCGCGCCGCCCTGCTGAACACGGTGCTGCTCACCGCCGCCTCCGTCGTCGTCTCCGTCCTGCTCGGCCTCGGCCTGGCCATCCTGCTCGACCGCCGGTTCCCCGGACGCGGCGTCGTCCGCACCCTGCTCATCACACCGTTCCTGGTGATGCCCATGGCGGCGGCGCTGCTGTGGAAGCACGCCATCTACAACCCGTCGTACGGCCTGATCAACGGCATCGCCGGCGGCAGCACCGACTGGGTGTCGCAGTACCCGATGATCTCCGTGGTGACCACGCTGGTCTGGCAGTGGACCCCCTTCATGATGCTGATCATCCTGGCCGGCCTGCAGGGCCAGTCGCTGGAAACCCTGGAGGCCGCCCGGGTCGACGGGGCCGGGCCGTGGCAGGCCTTCACCCGGGTGACGCTGCCCTACCTGCGCCCCTACCTGGAGCTGGGCGCCCTGCTCGGCTCCATCTATCTGGTGCAGACCTTCGACGCCGTCTTCACCATCACCCAGGGCGGCCCCGGCACCGCCACCACCAACCTGCCGTACGAGATCTACCTGACCACCTTCCGCAAGTTCGAGTACGGCGAGGCCGCCGCGGCCGGCGTCGTGGTGGTGATCGGCACGATCGTGGTCGCCACGTTCGCGCTGCGGGTGATCTCCAGCCTCTTCCGGATGGAGGACGCGCGATGACCACCCTGACCCGGCACCCGTCCCGGCGCCCCAGCCCGGCCCGGCGGGCCAGCGGCGTGCGTGGGGCGGCCTGGACCACGCTGGCCTGGCTCGCCGGACTGCTGTTCTTCCTGCCGGTGCTGTGGATGGTGCTCACCGGATTCAAGCGGGAGGTCGACGCGGCCAGCAACCCGCCGACCTGGTTCTTCACCCCGGTGCTCGACGGCTATCGGCAGGTCTTCGACCGGGACCTCACCCCGTACCTGCTCAACTCGGTGACCGCCAGCCTGGTCTCCACCCTGCTGGTGCTCCTGCTGGCCACCCCCGCGGCGTACGCGTTGTCGATCCGGCCGGTCGCCAAGTGGCGGGACGTGCTGTTCTTCTTCATCAGCACCAAGATGCTGCCCGCGGTCGCCGCGCTGCTGCCGATCTACCTGCTGGTCAAGCAGCTCGGCATGCTCGACAACGTCTGGACCATGGTCGTCCTCTACACGTCGATGAACCTGCCGCTCGCGGTCTGGATGATGCGCTCGTTCCTGCTGGAGGTCCCATCGGCGCTGATCGAAGCGGCGGCGATGGACGGCGCCAGCCTGACTGTCACGATCCGGCGGATCCTCCTGCCGATCGTCGCGCCGGGCCTGGCCGCCACCGCGCTGATCTGCTTCATCTTCAGCTGGAACGAGTTCTTCTTCGCGGTCAACCTCACCGCGACCCGGGCCGGCACCTCACCGATCTTCCTGGTCGGCTTCGTCACGTCCGAAGGGTTGTTCCTCGCCCGGCTCTGCGCGGCGGCGACCATCGTGTCGCTGCCGGTCGTGCTGGCCGGCTGGATCGCCCAGAAGCAGCTCGTCCGAGGACTCTCCATGGGGGCGGTCAAATGAAGGCAGCGGTCATCGTCACGCCGGGACAGATCTCGCTGGAGTCCGTGCCGGATCCCACGCCAGGGCCACGGGAGGTGGTCGTCGAGGTCGCCGGCTGCGGGATCTGCGGCACCGACCTGCACATCATGGACGGCGAGTTCGCGCCCGCGTACCCGATCGTGCCCGGCCACGAGTTCGCCGGCACGGTGGTCGCCACCGGGCGGGACGTCACCGAGGTGCGGCCGGGCGATGCGGTCGCCGTCGACCCGTCGCTGCACTGCGGCGAGTGCTACCAGTGCCGGCGCGGCCGGGGCAACCTCTGCGAACGCTGGGCGGCCATCGGCGTCACCGCCTCCGGCGGCGCGGCCGAGTACGCGGTGGCGCCGGTGCGGAACTGTTTCCTGCTCCCCGAGAGCATCGCGCCGGCGGACGCCGCGCTGATCGAACCGCTGTCCTGCGCGGTACGCGGCTTCGACGTGCTGCCCCGCCGACTCGCCGACCACTACCTGATCTACGGCGCCGGCACCATGGGCCTGATGATGCTGGAGCTGGCGAAGCGTTGCGGCGCGGCCAGCGTCAGCGTGGTGGACCCGAACCCGGACCGGCTCGCCACCGCGGTGCGGCTGGGCTGCTCGGCCAGTGCCGCGAGCGCCGACGAGGTGCTCCGCCCGCGGGGGTGGGACGTGGTCATCGACTGTACGGGCGTGCGGGCGGCGATCGACGACGGGCTGGGCCGGGTCGCCCCGGCCGGGACGTTCCTGCAGTTCGGCGTCTCGGAGTACCGCACCCGGGCCACGGTCGAGCCGTACCGGATCTACAACCGGGAGATCACCGTCACCGGCTCGATGGCCGTGCTGCACAGTTTCGAACGGGCCGGGGAACTGTTCGCCGCCGGCGTGCTCGACCCGGAGGTGTTCATCAGCCACCGCTTCCCGCTCCACCGGTACGCCGAGGCGATGGCCCAGTTCCGGGCCGGCGTCGGTCGCAAGATCCAGGTGACCGGGCCGGGCGGTGATGCCGACAGCCGGACCGGCAAATCAGGCGTTACCGGATGATGTCCCGCCTTTCGGACTACCGTTGGCGGGAGGCGGTCAGCCGCCCGTGCGGGCCGAGGACCGGCCGAGCGGGGCGGACCTCGGGAGGCGATACCGGTGACCATGGAAGCAGAGCGCACCCTGCGCGCGGAGGAGATCAGCCAGCTGGGTGAACTCGCCGCCCAGCTACGGGTGGACTCGATCCGCTGCAGCACCCAGGCCGGCTCCGGACACCCCACCTCCAGCCTGTCGGCCGCCGACCTGATGGCGGTACTGATCTCCCGGCACCTGCGCTACGACTGGGTGAACGCCCGCAACCGCAACAACGACCACCTGATCTTCTCCAAGGGCCATGCCTCCCCCCTGCTGTACGCGGTCCTCAAGGCGGTCGGCGCGATCAGCGACCAGGAACTGATGGACACCTACCGCCAGCTCGGGTCGCGCCTGCAGGGCCACCCCACCCCGGCGCTGCCCTGGGTGGACGTCGCCACCGGTTCGCTCGGCCAGGGGCTGCCGGTCGGCGTCGGCATCGCGCTGGCCGGCCAGTACCTCGACCAGTTGCCGTTCCACGTCTGGGTGCTCTGCGGCGACAGCGAGACCGCCGAGGGCTCCATCTGGGAGGCCCTGGACAAGGCCGGGCACTACGGGCTGCGCAATCTCACCGCGATCGTGGACGTGAACCGGTTCGGGCAGCGGGGGCCGACCGAGCTGGAGTGGGACCTGGACACCTACCGGCGACGGGTCGAGGCGTTCGGCTGCCATCCCCTGGTCGTCGACGGCCACGACCTGGCGGCGATCGACGCGACGTTCAGCCGCGCCCGGCAGGCGACCGGGCCGACGGTGGTGCTCGCTCGCACGGTCAAGGGCAAGGGGGTGGCCGAGGTCGAGAACAAGCCGGGCTGGCACGGCAAACCCCTGAAACCCGACATGGCCGAACGGGCCGTCCAGGCGCTCGGCGGCGTCCGGCAGATCCGGGTCGCCGGCCCGAAGCCCGAGCCCGCCAAGCCCGCCGCCAAGCCCGAAGCCAAGCCGCCGGAGCTGCCCCGGTACGACAAGGGGGCGAAGGTGGCCACCCGGAACGCGTACGGTGAGGCGCTGCGCGCACTGGGCTCCCGGCCGGACGTGGTCGCCCTGGACGGCGAGGTGAGCGACTCCACGCGGTCCGACAAGTTCGGCGAGGCGTACCCGGACCGGTTCTTCGAGATGTTCATCTCCGAACAGCAACTCGTGGCCGCCGCGGTCGGCCTGCAGGTGCGTGGTTACCGGCCGTTCGCCGCGACCTTCGCGGCGTTCCTCTCCCGCGCCTACGACTTCATCCGCATGGCCGCCATCTCCCGGGCCGACATCGCCCTGTCCGGCTCGCACGCCGGGGTGGAGATCGGGGCGGACGGGCCCTCGCAGATGGGGCTGGAGGACCTGGCCGCGCTGCGCGCCGTCCAGGGCTCGACCGTCCTCTATCCCAGCGACGCCGTGTCCTGCGCCGCCCTCGTCGCGCAGCTGGCCGACCGGAAGGGCGTCAGCTACCTGCGCACCACCCGCGGCAAGTACCCGGTGCTCTACGACAACGGCGACGAGTTCCCCATCGGGGGCAGCAAGCTGCTCCGCCCCGGTGACGACGTCGCGTTGATCGGCGCGGGGGTGACCGTGCACAACTGCCTCGCCGCCGCCGACGAGCTGGCGCGGGAGGGGATCGACGCCCGGGTCATCGACCTCTACTCGGTCAAGCCGCTGGACCGGCAGCGGCTGCTCGACGCGGTGCGGGACACCGGCGGCCGGCTGGTGGTGGTCGAGGACCACTACCCGGAGGGCGGGCTGGGGTCGGCCGTGCTGGAGTCGCTGGCCGACCTCGCCGGCCCGGTGCGGGTGACCCACCTGGCGGTACGCGGGCTGCCCACCTCCGGCACGTCGACGCAACTGATGGACCAGGCGGGGATCGGGGTGAGCGCCATCGTCTCGGCGGCCCGCGCCCTGGGGTGAGCGCCCCCGCGTCGTTTCACCCCCGCCGGCGCGGGTACCCGCAGGTCCGGTCCGAGAGGGGGATCCAGGTGAACTACACCGAGTTCATCCAGTCGGTGGCGGCGAAACCGCTGGCGGCACCGGCGCAGGCCGAGCCGATCACCCGCGCCACGCTCGTGACGCTGGCGGAACGGATCACCGGTGGGCAGGCGCGGGACCTCGCCACCCAGCTTCCCGAGGAACTGCGGTCTTGTGTCGACAAGCCCGACGAGCACCTCGAACCGTTCGGGCTGACGGAGTTCCTCGAGCGGGTGCAGAACCGGGCCGCGGTCGACCGTCAGGAGGCCACCGACGGTGCGCGCGCCGTGCTGGACACCCTGCGGGAGAAGATCAGCGCCAAGGAGTACGGGGACGTCGTCGACCAGTTGCCGCAGGAGTTCTGGCAGCTGACCGGACCGTCGGTCAACCGGTTCGAAACCCGCCGGGTCGGCACCTAGGGCGGTCGCGGGGTCACCCCTGCAGCCGGATCTCAGCCGGCTCGCGATCGCTGCGCAGCCCCTTCCAGGACGGGTGCCGCAGCCGCCGGTCCGGGGTCCAGGACCGGAAGGTGACGTCCCCGACCAGGGCCGGGTCGACCCAGACGGCGTGGCGGGCATGCTCGCGGGGCACCGGGGAGTCGAACGGCGAATCCGGACGGCCCAGCGGCTCCAGGCGCCGCTGCAGGTCGCGCAGCACGGTCTGGGTGAAGCCGGTGCCGACGTGACCGATGTAGATCAGCTTGTCGTCCGCGTCGTACATGCCGAGCAGGAGGGAACCGATGGTGCCGGCCCGCCGGCCGGACCCCGGCTTCCAGCCACCGACGATCACCTCGACCGTGTCGTTGAGCGGCACCTTGACCCATGCCGGTGCCCGGCGGCCGGGCTGGTACGGCGCACCCAGCTGCTTGGCGACGACCCCCTCCAGGCCGAGTTCGGCCGCCGCCGTGGCCAGGTCCCGGCCGGCCTCGCCGGTCCAGTACGGCGGCGTGTCGACGCTCTCGCCGCTGACGCCCAGCTCCTCCAGCGCCGCGCGGCGCTCGGTGTACGGCAGCGCGGTGAGGTCCCGCCCGTCCAGGTGCAGGAGGTCGAACAGGTACAGCCGCACCGGGGTCGCCTCGACCAGCGCGGCGGCCGGCGCCCGCACGTGCATCCGGTGCTGCAACGCCGAGAAGCTGGGCCGCCCCTGGCCGTCGAGCGCCACGATCTCCCCGTCGAGCACCGCCCGCCGCCCCGCCAGCAGCCGCGCCAGCTCGCCCAGCTCCGGATACGCCCGGGTGACGTCCCGGTCGTTGCGGCTGAGCAGCCGGAACCCGCCGTCGACGTAGGCGATCGCGCGGACGCCGTCCCACTTGAACTCGTAACCCCAGCCCGACCCGGTGGGCAGCGCGCCGCTGGAGGCGAGCATCGGCGGCACGAGCTTCGGCATCCTGGCACCCACGCCTCGATCATGGCCAACGCCGCCGCCGGGCAATGCCGGTTTCCGACCTTTCGCCCGGTGGCCGGACCGCCGTCGTTTGTGGCAGGCGGCGGCGGGTAGCCACCCGGTCTCCGGGACGGGAAGGACGGGGCATGGCTGAGCTGGAGTTCGTCGAGAAGGTGGCGGCGGGGGCCGGGGTCCCGGCGGAGACGGCGCGAGCGCTGACCGAGGCCACCCTGCGTACCCTCGCGGAGCGGATCAGCGGCGGCGAGGCGGCCGACCTGGCCGACCACGTGGCGCACCAGCTGCGTCCGCTCCTGGCCCGGGCCCGCACCGAGGAGCCGGAGGCGTTCGGGTACGACGAGTTCCTGCGCCGGGTGGCGGAGCGCGCGGAAGTGGAACGTGAGGTCGCCGAGCGGGGCGCCCGGGCCGTCCTGCGGACCCTGGACCCCGTGGTCGGGCACCAGGAATTCACGAACGCGCTGTCGCAACTGCCGGCGGACATCCGAAGCCTGGCCCAGCCGGTGCCCCGCAGGCGCTGACCGCCCGGCTCGGGCGGCCAGCCGGGGCGGACGAACACCCAGCGGCGACGCCCCAAGAGGCGGCCGGGGCGGGCATTTCCGTGGTCCCGGCGGTCGCCCGTGGACCGCCGGGACTCCTCCGGTCAGCCGGGCAGGTACAGGAACGACCACTGGTGGCCGTCGAGGTCGCGGAACCCGCGCATGTACATGAACCCGAGGTCCTGGCCCGGGCCCAGCGACTGCCCGCCCGCGACGGCCGCCAGGTCGACCAGCTCGTCGACCCGTTCCCGCCGGTCGACGCCGAGGCCCACGATGACCTCCCGGCTGGTCGCGGTGTCGCACACCGCGGTGCCGGCGAACGCGGCGAAGGCCGCCGGGGTGTGCAGGATCAGGTGGGTGCTGCCGCCGAGAGTGAGCTGGGCGCTCTCCCCGCCGGGCTGCCGGGCCCCGGCGGTGAAGCCGAGGGCGGTGAAGAACTCGACCGCCCGGTCGAGGTCGCGTACCGGCAGGTTGACGAACGTTCCGCTGCTCATCGGGTCTCCTCCGGCGACTCCAGGAGTTGCTTGAGGGCGCCCAGCCGGTCCCGCCAGTACGCCCGGAGCCGGTCCGCCTCGTCGGCGTCGGCCAGCTTCTCGTGCAGGACGGACACCCGCGCCTTTGCCTCGCCCGCCGGGGTGAAGCCGACCGCGATCCGGGTGGGCCCGCCCGCCCAGTCCGCCCGGAAGGTCTTCGGCGCGGTGGCGGTACGCACCCGGACCGGCACGTCCGGCAGCCACCGCCGGCGTACGGCCTCGTCGGCGAACGCGGCGAACAGCACCGCCACCGGCACCGCCACGGTCCGGCTGCCGGTGGCCTCGAAGCTGCCGCCTCTGCGCTGCCCCGGCTCGCGCAGCCCGCGCGCCTGCTCGTACCCGACGGTGACCGTCTGCGCCCACCAGCCGGGCACGTCGTGCGTCGTGACCAGCCAGCGCGCGATCTCGGTGTGGCCGCGCTCGACGGCGCCCCACTCGTCGAGCAGCCGGAACCAGTCGTCCCAGGCGCGTCCGGTCCGCTCGCGCAACACCGCATCCGAGACCCGGTCCCGCTGCCCCCGGCCGCCGGCGGCGGCCGGAACGGGGCCGGGCGTGCCGGCGGTCGTGGGGGTCGGGGCGTCGGTGGTGGCCTTGGCGAGCAGTTGGCGGTGGGCGGTCGTGTAGCTCTCGCCGGTCTTCGCCATCCGGGCCCGCACCCGGGTCTTGAACGACTTCTGAGTCGTCATCACATGCTCCCGTCGGCGGCGCGGTCGCAGGGACTCACGCTCCCGTCGACCTCGCCGCACTGGAGTGCATGTGGCGTGTCGAGGTGGGCCAGGCGGCACCGCGCCCCGAGGACCCGAGGTCCCCTTTGCCTCCGCGAGGCCGGCGGCGTGAGCACCGGGCAGGAGGTGAGGCGCGGGACTGCGCCGGGGCCAGCATACGCCTCCGAACGCCCGGGGTGGGGGAGGTCAGCTCACCGGGCCGGTTCGGCGGTCTGCTCCCAGATCGACTTCATCTCGTCGAAGGCCTGTTCCATGAGCTGCACCATCGCCTCCCGGGCGCGCTCGCCGTCGTGCCGCTGGATCGCCTGGGCGACCTCGGCGTGCAGCTGCAGCGCCTGCTCGTGCGGGTGGTGTGGCATCAGGTGGTGCTTGTGTCGGCCGGTGAGCACCTCCGCGACCAGATCCTGCAACCGGACGAACATCTCGTTGCCGGAGGCGAGCAGCACCCGCCGGTGGAACTCGATGTCGAGGCGCAGGAAGCGCTCCTCGTCGCCGGCCTTGCCGGCGGCCCACATCTTCGCCGCGAGTCCGACCAGATCGCTCGCCTCGTCGTGGCCGGCCCGGTTGGCGGCCAGCAGGGCGGCGTGCGGCTCGATGGCGGTGCGCAGCTCGGTGATCGACCGGAGCTGGGTGATCCGGCTGTCCGAGGCGAGCCGCCAGCGGATCACCTGCGGGTCGAAGACGTTCCAGTCGTGCGCCGGCCGGATCGTCACCCCGACCCGGCGGCGGGTCTCGATGAACCCGATCGACGCCAGGACCCGCAGCACCTCGCGGACCACCGAGCGGGACACCTCGTAGCGGTCCACCAGGTCGTCGATGTTGAGGACCGCCCCGGGGGCGAATTCGCCGCCGCAGATGGCGGTGCCGAGGTGCTCAAGGACACGTGCGTGCAGCCCGGCTTCGGCTGGGGCGTGCTGGGCGGTGGTGCCCCCGGAGGAGTACGGTTCCACGCCAAGGATCATATCAGTTGGGTCTACCCCTTGAATAAGTCAGCTTTTTCGTCCTAGCATCCCGACGTTAAGCGGATGTAAACCCCGAGGTGGCGCCCATCAGGGGCCGCGACCGGGACCGAAGGAGAGATAAGCGTGCGACGTCGATCGATAATCGGCACTTCGCTGGCCGTCGTCGCCGCCATGGGCCTGTCCGCCTGCGGCGGCGGGGCCGACGGCGGCAGCGGGTCGAAAACCCTGCGCGTGACGCTGGTGAACCACGTCTGGACGGAGAACATCAAGAAGGCCCTGCCGGAGTTCGAGAAGCAGACGGGCCTCAAGGTCGAGGTCACCCAGCTCGGTGAGGACCAGCTCTCCGACCAGTACAACGTCAAGCTGAACGCCGGGTCCAGCGACCTCGACGTGATGATGTACCGGCCGCTGCAGGAGGGGAAGCTGTTCGCCAAGAACAAGTACCTCGCCGACCTGACCGACCGGACCAAGTCCGACAGCGCCTTCGACTTCAGCGACTTCCAGGCCGGTCCGGTGCAGGCCACCACGTACGAGGACAAGATCGTCGGCGTGCCGATCATCACCGAGCAGGAGGTCCTCTACTACCGCAAGGACCTGCTGGAGAAGTCCGGCTTCACGGCCCCGCCGAAGACCCTTGACGAGCTCAAGACGCAGGCGGCGAAGGTCGCAGCCGACAACCCCGGAGTCGCGGGCTTCGTGTCCCGTACCGGCAAGGCGGCCGCCGTCACGCAGTTCTCCAGCTTCCTGTACAGCTTCGGCGGCGACTTCGTCGACGGCAGCGGGAAGGCCTCGGTCAACACCGAGCAGGCCAAGCAGGCGTACGCCTACTACGGCGGGCTGCTCCGCGACCACGGCCCGAAGAACATCAGCACCGACATGAGCTGGTCCGAGGCGATGGCGATCTTCACCCAGGGCAAGGCGGCCTTCTACACCGAGGCCAACTCGCTCTACAAGAACGCCACCGACCCGGCCAAGTCGAAGGTCTCCGACACCGTCGGCTTCGCGACCTTCCCGGCCGGCCCGGCCGGCTCGAAGCCGTACAACATCCCGTCCTGGGCGCTCGGCATCAACGACGCGTCGAAGAACAAGGACAACGCCTGGAAGTTCATCCAGTGGGCGGCCGGCAAGGAGCAGTCCCTGACGCAGCAGAAGGCCGGCGTCCCCGGCGCCCGGGCCTCCGTCTGGGACAACCCGGAGGGCACCGCGACCTACCCGAAGGACCTCGCCGAGGCCACCAAGGTCAGCACCGCCAACGGCATCGGCCACGACCGTCCGCTGGTCGTGAAGGTCGCCCAGGCTCGCGAGATCGTCGGCCAGCCGATCGTCGACGCGATCACCGGCAAGGACGCGGCCGCCTCGGCGGACGCGGCGAACGAGGCGTTCCAGAAGTTCCTCGACGACGAGGCGAAGTAGTCCGACCGCGGGGTGGCGGGGCTGACCGGCTCCGCCACCCCGCGCCGGGACCCTGGCCCTGAACACCCGGAGACCTCATGTCAGCCGTCACCACACCCGTCACCAGATCGCCCGACGCCGGCCCGGCACCCTCGGCGGAGTCGGCCTGGTCGCGCTGGGCCAACGCGCACCGCAAGTGGCTCTTCGCGGCACCCGCCATGGCATTCGTCGCCGTGCTGATCATCTTCCCGGTGGCGTGGACCGGATACCTCAGCCTGACCGACGCCGAGGGTTCGGTACGCGCCGAGAGCCAGTTCATCGGGTTCCAGAACTACCTCGACGTGCTCACCGACACCGACCGGTTCTGGCCGGCGGTGTGGCGAACCGTCTTCTTCACCGGCGTCGTGCTCCTCGTCGAGGTCGTGCTCGGCATGGCGATCGCCCTGCTGCTGTGGCGACCGTTCCGCGGTGAGAAGTGGGTCCGGGTCGCCATCCTCCTGCCGCTGGTGGCCACCCCGGTCGCGGTCGGCATGATGTGGCGGCTGATCTTCGACCCCAACATCGGGATGGCGAACCAGATGCTCAGTTGGGTCGGCATCGGCCCCCAGCCCTGGCTGGCCGGCCAGAGTTCGGCCCTGCCGACGACGATGTTCATCGACATCTGGCAGTGGACCCCGATGGTCGTGCTGATCCTGCTCGCCGGGTTGACGTCGCTCTCCGACGAGCCCCAGGAGGCGGCCCTCATCGACGGCGCCAGCACCTGGCAGCGGTTCCGGCACGTCACCCTGCCGCTGCTGATGCCCACCGTGATCGTCGCGATCCTGCTGCGCGGCATCGATGCGCTGAAGACCTTCGACATCCTCTACGCCACCAAGGGCCGCGGCGGCGGGTCGTTCCACGAGGTGGAGACCCTCAACGTCTACGCGTACGGCCTCAGCTTCGACTACAACGACTACGGCGTCTCATCGACGGTCCTCATCATCTTCTTCCTGATCATCATCGGCGTCATGTGGGCTCTGACCTACCGCAAGAAGGGGCTGCAGCGATGAACCCGGGCAAGCCGTTCAAGGTGTTCAAGGCGCTGGCGCTGGCCGTCGTGGTGATCTCGCTGGTCGCGCCGCTGCTCTGGATGCTCGCCGCCTCGTTCAAGACCAACGTCGACATCTACGACACCAGCAAGGCGTTCTCCTTCTCGCCGACGCTGGACAACTACCACAACGTGCTCCAGCAGGCGAACTACGTCCAGTTCATCGGCAACAGCCTCTGGGTGGCGTTCGCCGCCACGGTGCTCTCCCTCATCCTCGGGGTGCCCGCCGCGTACTCGATGAGCCGCTTCAACATGAAGAAGTCCGCGCTCGTCGTGCTCATGGCCCGGGTCATCCCCGGTGTCTCGCTCCTGGTGCCCTGGTACTACGTCTTCTCGAACCTGCAGATGGTCGGCGGCTTCACGGTGCTGATCCTCAGCCACATGTTCGTGTCGCTGCCGCTGATCGTCTACATCATGATGGGCTTCTTCGACAGCCTGCCGGAGGACCTGGAAGAGGCGGCGCTGGTCGACGGGCTGACCCACATCGGCGCGTTCCGCCGGATCACGCTGCCGCTGTCCGTGCCGGGCATCGCGACCGCCGGGATTCTGTCCTTCATCTTCTCCTGGAACAACTTCATGTTCGCCCTGGTGCTCTCCGGCGCGGACACGAAGACGCTGCCCGTGGCGATTTTCGACTTCGTCGGCTACGCCAGCATCGACTGGGGCGGCCTGATGGCCGCGGCCGCCGTGGTCACCCTGCCGATCATGGTGATCGCCCTGTTCGTGCAGAAGTACATCGTCTCCGGCCTCACGGCCGGTGCCACGAAGGGCTGAGCAGCATGACCACCATCGCACGCATCGAGACCTTCCTCGTCGCCCCCCGCTGGCTCTTCGTCCGCATCGAGACCACCGACGGGATCGTCGGCTGGGGCGAGGCGACCTGCGAAGGCCGGTCCGAGACCGTCCGCACCGCCGTCGAGCAGCTCAGCGAACTGCTGATCGGCCAGGACGCGCTGCGCATCGAGGACCACTGGCAGGTCATGACCAAGGGCTCGTTCTACCGCGGTGGGCCGATCCTGGCCAGCGCCGTGGCCGGCCTCGACCAGGCGCTGTGGGACATCGCCGGCAAGCACTACGGCGCCCCGGTGCACCAGCTGCTCGGCGGCCCGGTCAGGGACCGGATCCGGGTGTACGGCTGGGTCGGCGGCGACGAGCCCAGTGAGGTCCGCGACCAGATCAGCGCCGCCGTCGAGACGGGCCTCACCGCGGTGAAGATGAACGCCTCGGGCCGGATGAGCCCGGTGGCCTCGGTGGCCGAACTCGACGGGGTGGTCCAGCGGGTGGCCGCGGCCCGTGAGGTACTCGGTGATCAGCGGGACGTCGCGGTCGACTTCCACGGCCGGTTCAGCCTCGCCACCGCCCGCCGGGTTGCCCCGCTGCTCGAGCCCTACCGGCCGTTCTTCCTTGAGGAGCCGGTGGTTCCGGAGAACTCGCACCTCATCGGCGAGTTGGTCCGCGCCACCACCACGCCGGTGTCCACCGGGGAGCGGCTCTACAACCGGCAGGAGTTCCTGCCGGTGCTCCAGGCCGGCATCGCGGTCGCCCAGCCGGACCTCTCGCACGCGGGTGGCATCACCGAGGTCCGCAAGATCGCCGCGCTGGCCGAGGTGTACGACGTACAGCTCGCGCCGCACTGCCCGCTCGGCCCGATCGCCCTGGCGTCCTGCCTGCAGGTCGGCTTCGCCACGCCGAACTACCTGATCCAGGAGCAGAGCATCGGCATCCACTACAACCTCGGCGCCGAGGTGCTCGACTACTGCCTCGACAAGAAGCCGCTGACCTTCGTCGACGGCCACGTCGAGCGGCTCACGGGACCCGGCCTCGGCATCGAGATCGACGAAGACGCGGTGCGGGCGGCGGACAAGCGCGGCCACGCCTGGCGCAGCCCCACCTGGCGGCACCGCGACGGCTCCTACGCGGAATGGTGACCACATGACCGTCAATCTCACCGCCGAACTCGCCGCCGCCCGGATCCTCGCGGTGATCCGGGGCACCGACACCGCCGGTGCGATCGCCGCCGGCACCGCCCTGCTGGAAGAGGGCGTACGCATTGTCGAGGTGGCCCTCACCACGCCGAACGCGGCGTCGGCCGTCGAGGCGCTGCGCGCGGCCGCGCCCGCCGGTTCCCTGGTCGGCGCCGGGACGGTGCTCACCGCCGCCGACGTCGCCGACGTGGCCGCCGCGGGCGCGCAGTTCGTGGTGACGCCGGCCGTGGTCGAGTCGATCCCCGAGGCGGCGCGGCGCGGCCTGCCCGTCGCCGCCGGCGCGTTCACCCCGACCGAGGCGTACACCGCGATGCGGATGGGGGCGTCGGCGATCAAGCTGTTCCCGGTGTCGGTGGGGGGCCCGGCGTACCTGAAGGCGGTGCGCGACCCGTTCCCGGACATCCCGTTCGTCGCGGTCGGCGGGGTGGGTCTGGCCGACCTGCCCGGCTACTTCGCCGCCGGGGCGATCGCCGTCGGCGTGGGCGGGCCGCTGGTCGGCGACGCGGCCTCCGGCGGCAACCTCGACGCCCTGCGGGAACGGGCCCGCGCCTACCTGGCTGCCACCTCGTGACCGCCGTCGACCTGCTCTCGTTCGGCGAGGCCCTGGTCTCGCTGCGCTCGGCCGGGCCGCTCGCCGCCAGCAGCCCGCTCACGCCGCACCTCGCCGGAGCGGAGTGCAATGTGGCCGTCGGCGTGTCCCGGCTCGGGCACCGCGCGGCCTTCGCCGGCCGGGTCAGCGACGACGAGCTGGGCGGGTTCTTGCTGCGGCAGCTGCGTGCCGAGTGCGTCGACGTGGCGCACGTGACCCGCGATCCGGAGCGCTCGGCCGGGCTGATGTTCCTGGAGCGGCGCACCGCCGACCTGACCCGGGTGATCTACCAGCGGGCCGGGTCGGCCGGATCGGCGCTCCGCGTCGACGACCTGCGGGCCGCCCTGGCGGCCGGGGCGCGGGTGCTGCACCTGACCGGGATCACCCCGGCGCTGTCCGACAGCGCCCGGCAGGCCACGACGTGGGCGGCGGAGAGCGGCGCCCGGGCCGGGTCACTGGTCTGCCTCGACGTCAACTACCGGGCGAAGCTGTGGAGCCGGGACGCCGCCCGGGCGGTGCTCGCCCCGCTCGCCGACCACGTCTCGGTCGTCGTGGCCTCGGCAGACGAGCTGGACCTCGTCGGCGCGCCGGGCGCCGACGAGCAGACCGTGGTGGCCGGGCTGCTGGACCGGGGTGTGTCGACCGTGTTGGTGAAGCTCGGCGGCGACGGTGCCCGCGCGTACACCCGGGACGGCTGCCGGCACGCGGCGGCGCTGCCCGTGACGGCGGTCGACACCGTCGGCGCGGGGGACGCCTTCACCGCCGGCTACCTCTCCGGCCACCTGGACGGACTCGACCTGGCCGGGCGGCTGCACCGCGCGGTCACCCTCGGCGCCTTCGCCGTCGCCGGGCACGGCGACTGGGAGGCCCTGCCGCGCCGCGACGAGCTGTCCCTCCTGGACGACCTGCTGCCCGGCAGCACCCTTCGCTGATCCACCCCGAGAAAGGCACCCGCGTGAAGATCGTCGCAGCGGACGTCATCGTCTCCAGCCCCGACCGTAACTTCGTCACCCTCAAGATCACCACGGACGAGGGGCTGACCGGACTGGGAGACGGCACCCTCAACGGGCGCGAACTCTCCGTCGCGTCCTACCTGGCCGATCACGTCGTCCCCCTGCTGATCGGGCGGGACCCGCACCAGATCGAGGACACCTGGCAGTTCCTCTACCGGTCGGCGTACTGGCGGCGCGGCCCGGTGACCATGGCCGCCATCGCGGCCGTGGACGTCGCCCTCTGGGACATCAAGGCCAAGGCCGCCGGGATGCCGCTCTACCAGCTCCTCGGCGGCGCCTCCCGGACCGGCATCATGGCCTACGGGCACGCCTCCGGCCGGGACCTGCCGGAGCTGTTCGACTCGATCCGCCACCACCTCGACCTCGGCTTCCGGTCGATCCGGGTGCAGACCTCGGTGCCCGGCATCAACGCCGTCTACGGGGTGGCCGCGCAGCCCAGCGCCGACGGCAAGCGCTACGACTACGAGCCGGCCCAGCGCACCCCGCTGCCCGCCGAGGAGGACTGGGACACCCGCGCCTACCTGCGCCACCTGCCCGGCGTCTTCGAGGCGGTGCGCAACGAGTTCGGCCCCGAGCTGCCGCTGCTGCACGACGGGCACCACCGGATGACCCCCATCCAGGCCGCCAAGCTCGGCAAGGCCCTCGAACCGTACGACCTGTTCTGGCTGGAGGACTGCACCCCGGCCGAGAACCAGGAGGCGTTGCGGCTGGTCCGCCAGCACACCACCACCCCGCTGGCCATCGGCGAGATCTTCAACACCGTCTGGGACTACCAGACCCTGATCCGGGAACAGCTGATCGACTACGTCCGGTCCGCCGTCACCCACACCGGCGGCATCACGGCCATGCGCAAGCTGCTCGACTTCGCCGCCCAATACCAGATCAAGTCCGGCATCCACGGCCCCACCGACATCTCGCCGGTCGGCATGGCCGCCGCGCTGCACCTGGACCTGGCCATCCACAACTTCGGCATCCAGGAGTACATGCAGCACGGGGCGCTCACCAACGAGGTGTTCCGCCAGTCGTTCACCTTCGCCGACGGGTACCTGCACCCGGGAGAGCAGCCCGGCCTCGGCGTGGAACTCGACGAGGAGGCCGCCGCCCGGTTCCCGTACCAGCCGGCGTACCTGCCGTACAACCGGCTCAAGGACGGCACCGTCCATGACTGGTGAGCGGCGGCCCACCCGGCACATCGTGGTGATGGGCGTGTCCGGGGCGGGCAAGACGACGGTGGCCCGGGGGATCAGTGAGCTGACCGGGCTGCGGTTCGCCGAGGCGGACGAGTTCCACTCGGCGGCCAACGTGGCGCAGATGCGGGCCGGCATCCCGCTCGACGACGCGCAGCGCTGGCCCTGGCTGCGCGCCCTGGCCGGCTGGATGGCCGACCGGCACGCCGAGGGGGTCTCCACCATCCTGGCCTGCTCGGCGCTGAAGCGCGTCTACCGGGACGTGCTGCGGCAGGGCCCGCCGGACGTGGAGTTTCTCCACCTGGACGGGACGGCGGAGCTGATCCGGGACCGGTTGAGCCGGCGGGTCGGGCACTACATGCCGGCGAGCCTCCTCGACTCGCAACGGGCCACCCTGGAGCAGCTGGACCCGGACGAGTCCGGGGTGGTGCTGCAGGTGACGGCAGCACCCGCCGAACTGGTCACGGCGGCGATCGAGCGGCTCGGCCTGCCGTTGCTGGGCACGGCGGCCGCCGGCCGCTGACCGGCCGCCGCCGGCCCGGGGTGCGGGGCGGCGACGCCGAGACACCGGGCCGGTGGCGGCGCGAGCGGGCCGCGCCGCCGATGATCAGTCGGGCAGCGCGTCGAGATAGACCCACCGGCCGTCCTCCCGGACGAAACGGCTCTGCTCGTCCAGCGAGCCCGGGCGGCCCGCGTCGCGGTAGTGGGCGCGGAACCGGACTGTGCCGGTGGTGTCGAAGAGGCCACCCCGGTCGGTGCCGAGGATCTCCAGCCGGGTCCACCGCTGCCCCGGATCCAGCCGCAGCCGGGCCGGCCGGGTGCTGGAGTGCCAGCTGCGCAGCAGGTAGTCGGCGTCCCCGACGGCGAAGGCGCTGTACCGGGAGCGCATCAACGCCTCGGCGGTCGCCGCCGTCGACGCGCCCTGGTGGACCGGGCCGCAACAGTCCGCGTACGGCACACCGGAGCCGCACGGACAGGTTTCGATCGGAACGGCCGCGCTCCGGCGGCCAGCGCGCTTCGCCACCCGGCCATTCTCGTCGACCGGTCAGCGCGGCGGGCGAGTCGCCCTGCCCACCGGCTTGCGGCCGGGCGTGCTCGCCGTGTTCCGTTTGCCGAACGACGCCATGGTGGTGGCCTTCTTCGCCGCCTTCGCCGGGGCCCGGCTCGCGGCGGTGGTGCGGGTCAGCGACGCCTCCGTCGCCCGCTTGGCCGGCGCCTTCGCGGCGACCTTCTTCGCCGTGGCCTTCTTCACGGGCGCCTTCTTCGCCGCTGCCTTCGTGGCCGGCGCCTTCGTGGCGGGCACCTTCTTCGTCCGGGCGGGGGTCGCGGTGGCCGCGGTGGCCTTCTTCCGGGCGGCTCGGGCCGTCGTCGGGGTCGGCTTGCCACCCGGCGTCTTCGCCTGGGTGGCCCCGGTGGCCCGTTTCGCGACGGTCGCGACCTTCTTCGCCGCGGCCTTGTTCGGCATCGGGGACTTCCGCGCGCCGGTCGCCTTCCGGGCGCTGCTGGGCCTGGTCGCCGCCTGGGCCATCGTCACTCCTCCTCGGCTGCGTCGTCCGCGCCGGTGGCCCGGGGACGCCCGGGCGTCCGCCGGCCGGCACGCTCGGCGGGCCGGTGTCTTCCCCCGAACCGGGCGACCAAACGCGGAGGTGATCCGGCCTAGCCGCAACTGGCCCAGTGGCGGAGGTCCGGATCGGCTCTCTTCCTGGCACCGGTCGGCGAGGACCGCGGCACCCCGACCATCTACGTCACCGGCCCCGACGGACGGGTGGACGCGTTCTTCGAGCCGGTGGTGGCGCCGATCCCGCGCGGCGAGGACGCCGGCCGGCTCTGGAACGGGGTGCTGCTGGTCTCCGGCACCGACGGGTTCTTCGAGCTGAAGCGAGCCCGGACCCGCCGGCCGATCGAGGGCTGAGCGACGCCCGCACGTGCTCCCCGCGAGAGGGACCGGCGCGGCCCGCACGGTGGTCGCGGGACACCGCCGGGGCGGCGGAACCGTTAGCGTGGGACGGAACATGGAGCTGACGACGGGGATCCGCAGCGGCCGGACGGGGTGGGCGGCCGGATGAGCCCGACGCAACGCCGCCTCGACCCGGACATGGTCCGCCGGTACGTCGCCGCGTCCCTCGGCCCCGCGCCCCGGGTGACCGGATGCGGGCCGATGACCGGCGGCGGCTTCGCCGCCGTCTGGTGGGTGAACCTGGCCGACGGGCGCGCGGTGGTGCTCAAGGTGGGGCCGCCGGCACAGGTGCCGCTGTTGCGCTACGAGCACGACATGGTCGGCGCCGAGGCCCGCTACCTGCGGCTGGTCACCGAGCGCGCGCCCGCTGTTCCCGTCCCGCCGCTGCTTCACCACGGCAGCGACCCGGTGCTGGGTGACTGGCTGCTCACCGGCCTGCTGCCCGGCCGCAGCCTGTGGGAGCTGACCCAGGCCGGCGACGACACCGACGAGGTCCGGGCCGAGTTCGGCGTCGCGCTGGCCGCCGTGCACGGGATCACCGGTGACCGGTACGGCTACGACGGCGGCTGCGCGGGCGCCGACACCTGGCGGGGCGCGTATCTGGCCATGCTGGACGATCTGCTCGCCGACGCGGCGGACTGGCGGGTGCCGTTGCCGGTGCCGGCGGACCGGGTCCGGGAGCTCGTCGACCGGCACGCTCCCGTGCTCGACGCGGTACGCCGCCCGGCGCTGCTGCACTTCGACGGCTGGGCGGGCAACGTGCTCGCGGTCGCCGGCCCGGACGGTACGCCCCGGCTCAGCGGTCTGGTCGACGGCGAGCGATACCTGTGGGGCGACCCGCTGATGGACCTGGTGTCGCCGCTGTTGTTCCGGCGAACCGAGGACGAGCTGGACGACCCCGTGGTGCGGGCCTACCGGACGATCGCGCCGTTCCCCCTGGACACCGGAACGCGTCGCCGCCTGAGCTTGTACCGGATGTACCTGTACCTGCTGATGACGGTGGAGATGCCCAGTCGCGGCATCACCGCCGAGTCCGACCCGTGGCGGGTGGCCCGCCTCGCCGAACTGCTCGACCAGGAACTGTCCGACCTGGACAGACCGGGTGCCCTCACAGCCAGCCGGAGCGGCGGAACAGCCGGTACAGGGTGAACGCGGCCAGCGCCATCACCAGCACGGCACCCGGGTAGCCGTACCGCCAGCCCAGCTCAGGCATGTGGGCGAAGTTCATGCCGTAGATGCCGGCCACCGCGGTCTGGGTCGCGGCGATAGAGGCGGGCGAGCAGGGCGGGCAACCGCCGTCCACGCTGCCGGGTCCGTGCCGCCGACCGGTCCACCGCGCACCTCCTTCGGCAACTCCAGCTCGGCGCGTTGCCGCGCCGCGACCGGGAGCCGTCCGCCGGGAACTGACGGCCCACGGTACGGCGTGGGAAGGGGCCGGTGGTGTCCGGCTGCCGTCAGCGGGTGGCGGTGGCGAAGACGACGATGTTGTCCGGATAGCTGCCGGTACGCGGGTTGAACCGGCCGCCGCAGGTGATCAGGCGCAGCCGGGCGTCCGTGCCGCCGCTGTACACCCGGTCGGTGGGGAAGCGGTCCTTCGGGTACGCCCCGACACCGTCCACCGTGAACGTGGCGACCCGGCCGTCGGCGCGGGTGACCCGGACGGTGTCGCCCGGACGGAGCCGACCCAGGTCGAAGAAGACCGCCGGGCCGTGTTCCGAGTCGACGTGCCCGACCATGACCGCGTTGCCCGCCTCCCCCGGGGTGGGGCCGGGGCGATACCAGCCGACGATCTCCGGGTACTCCAGCGGCGGCACCTCCAGCGCGCCGTCGGCGTCGGTGGCGACCGGGATGATGCCGGCGTCGACGCCGATGCGGGGGATGGTGACGCGGACCGGGTCGGAGCGGGGGAGCACCGGCCCGGACGGGCCGGAACGTTCGGCGGTCGGGGCCACTGCGGCGCCCGGCTGCGGTGGCCGCGGGGAGGTGGTGCCGAGACCGGCGGCGACCATTCCGGCGCCGGTGGCACCGGCGATGGTCACCGCGGCGACGATGGCGGCGGTCCGGGCCTTCGACGGCCCGTCCCCGGGGCTGCTCTGTGGCGACAGGTGCCCACCTCCGTCCGACGTGGGAGCGGTGCCCGCGCCGGTTGTCGTCCGGCGCGGGCACCCTCGCTCAGGGATGGTGTGGCGAGGCCGTCAGGCGACGGTGGTCGCGCGCCGTCGGCGGCGCACCAGCACGTACGTCCCGCCGGCGACCGCCGCGGCGGCCAGCGCGCCGCCCGCGGCGAGCACCCCGGTGTCGCCGCCCTTGCCGCCGGCCCCGGCCGGGGCGCCGCCGATCGGCGTGGCGCCGATCGCGATGACGGTGAAGGTGGCCGTCCCGCCGTTGCTGCCGTTGCCGCAGGTCGTGCTGACCGTGTACGTGCCGAGGGTGAACCCGGCGGTGAAGAGTTCCGCGCTCAGTCCGCCGCCAGCCGCGGCGGTGGTGGACCGCACGTTCTCGTCCCGGTTGGGCCCGGTGACGTGGAAGATCGCGTCACCGTCCTTCGGGTTGCACTCCGTCGTGGTGAGCACGACCGTCCCGCCGACCGGGGTGGTCGCGGGTGAGACCGTGGTGTCCGCGAGCGCGGCGGCCGGGAGCAGGAGTGTGCCGAGGCCCACGCCGACCGCCGCCGATCCGAGAATTCTCTGTGCCTTCATCCGCGTCTTCCCTCACTTTTCGTCCGCTGACTGCGTGGGACGCCGTTCGGGTGGCCAACTCCGTGACTAGCACCGGTGTGGCCAACACTAGGAGGGTTGCGGCGGTCACTCGGCGTAAATGAGAAATCCTCGTTGCCGTCACGTGTCCTCCCTCCCGCCGGGCAGCGCCGGACATGCCCGCCCACCCGCGCCCGGAGCACCCGGACGCCGCGGCACCCGTTGCGCCGCCTGCCCGGTTCCGGGCCGGCCCGCCGTTCTGCTTCGGCCGTGGCGGTGAGTGGGCGGTCAACCGGCCCTGGAGACCCTCCGTGCCGTTTGCCCCACCACCCGTCGCGGCGGTGGCCGACGCGAACATTTCGACCGCTCGGGCCGCTGGGTGGGGGAGTGGGTACGGCGGCGACGGTGACGCTGGTCGCGTGGTCAGCCGGCCGGGAGCGGCTCCGGCAGCGGCTCGCCGGTCTCCAGCAGGCTCTTCAGGCTGGCCAGCAACTCCGGCCAGCCGCCGCTGCCGTCGAGCTGGCCGCTGATCGCCCGGTGCATCTCGCTGTCGGGGGAGAAGTCGTCGTGGGTCACGGTCAGCCGGACCGCCTCGCCGTGTGGCGCGAGGTCGAAGGTCACCTTCGACCGCCGTTCCCGGAGGCGTTCGGCGAGCTCCTCGTCGGACCAGCCGAAGTGGGCCGCGTGCTCGGGCTGGAAGCCGTGCCAGCTGTAGGAGAGGAGGCGGTACGGTTCGGCCACCAGCACCCGCTGGCCGATGTCCTTCGGCTCCGCGTCGGGCGCGTCCTGCCAGAGCACCGGCGACCCGACCCGCCAGTCGGAGACCAGCGCCGCCCCGCCCCAGTAGCGGCGGGTGAACTCCGGCTCGATCAGCGCCCGCCAGAGCTGCTCCGGCGTCGTCCGGATGTAAGTGGTGTAGACGAACGTGGGGTTCTCCATGGGCTCCCGCTCCAATGCTCTCTGCAGGTCGGCGAGGGCACGCGCCCGCTCGCGGTGGTACCGGCCGATCCAGCGGTCGGCGACGGCGTTGATCGGGGCCGCGTTGAGGTGGTGCAGCTTCTCGCGCCCCCGTCGCGTCGTGGTCACCAGCCCGGCCGCCTCCAGCACGGCGAGGTGCTTGCTCACCGACTGCCGGGTCATGTCGAGCCCGGCGCACAGTTCGCGCAGGCTCTGCCCGTTGCGGACGTTCAGGCTGTCGAGCAGCCGGCGGCGGCTCGGGTCCGCCAGCGCTCGGAACACCTCGTCCACCGCTCACCCACCCTCGATAAAGGCAGCCAGAAGGTTGCCTTTCTTCACCATAGGCAGCCGGATGGCTGCCTGTCCACCGGAACAGTGGCGGCACTGCGAGACGGGGAACCCAGCCTCCTAGGATGCCTTAGCGGATGTGACCCCCGCCGGCTGAAGATCTGCCTCAAGCAGGGACGGACGCCTTCCCGATGACGGTCAGCGGCAAGGCTCGCAAGGCCGAGCTGCGCCACGTCGGCGTCGCCGGGTGACCGGGACGCCAGGCCCGCCGGTCACTCCCCGGTGCGTCCGTCGTTCAGCTCGCGGACGATGTCGAGGTGACCGGCGTGCCGGGCGTACTCCTGCAGGACGTGGAAGAGGATCGCGGCCAGCGTCGGCCGGCTGGCCTCGTCGGTGAACCGGCCGCCCAGCGTGGCGGGCGTGCTCAGCGGGGTCGCCTCGACGATCTGCCGGGTCCGTGCCCCGCCCCCGCGCAGGGCGGTCACCAGGTCGGCGACCCTCTCGTGCGGGCCGACGTGCCAGCGGTCGTCGGCGCGGTCGCCCCACGGGTCCGGCACCGGTTCGCCGAGGACCCCCAGACCAGCCAGCGCCGCTCCATGAAGGTCAGGTGCTTGACCAGCTCGACCGGCGTCCAGCCGGAGGGCACCCGGGCGGTGCGGGCCTGCGCGTCGGTCAGCCCGGCGAGCCGGTCGGCGACCGTGCCCCGGTAGTAGTCGAGATAGGTGAGGAACAGGGCGGGCACGTCGGACGACGGGCCGGGCTCCGGGAACGGCACGCGCATGCCGGGCAGTATCCCGCAGGGGGGCGGCGGCCATCTGACCTATCGACCGGCACCGATGCGAGCCCCTATAGTCATGTTGCTCAATGCTGTGGCCTCGTGACACGGGGTGAACTGACGGGTCGGAAGCAGCAAGGAGAAACATCATGACAAGCAGGGTTCGCACCGCGCGCAGAGCGACATCCGCGATCGTCGCCGCCGTCCTGGCCGCCGGGTCTTCGCTCGCGGTCGCATCGCCGGCCGCGCAGGCCGCAGGGGCGACCGGGTCGGCGCAAGCCGTGCTCACCTGGGATCGCCACGCCGAGACGGCGATCTGGGACACCGCACAGCAGGCGCCACAGGTGCAGTCGCGCGGTGCCGCGATGGTGCACGGCGCCATCTACGACGCGGTGAACGCCATCGCCGGCACGCCGTACCAGCCATACCTGACCGCACCGCCGGCCGACGGCTCCGAGTCCGTCGACGCCGCCGTGGCCGCCGCGGCGTACCGGGTGCTCGACGCGATCTTCCCAGAGCAGCACGGCGCCCTCCGCGCGAAGTACGACGAGTCACTCGCCGCGATCCCGGCCGGCCCCGCCAGACAACGGGGGATCGACATCGGCGCGCGGGCCGCCGCCGCGATGATCGACGCCCGACGCGACGACGGTTCCTTCGGTCCGCAGACCTTCCCCGTCGGGACCGAGCCCGGCCAGTGGCGACCCACGCCACCGTCGTTCGCCAACGACGGCGGCTGGGTCGGCCACATGACGCCGTTCGTCCTTCCCCGCGCGTCGGTCTTCCGCACCTCCGGCCCGCCCGCGCTCACCAGCGCGCAGTACGCCAGTGACTACAACGAGGTCAAGACGGTGGGCTCGGCCACCAGCACGGTCCGCACCACCGACCAGACCGAGGCGGCGATCTGGTGGCACGACCGGCGCCTGGGCGAGTGGGAGATCAAGCGCCAACTCGTGACCACCCAGCGGCTGAACGCTCTCCAGGCGGCACGCATGTTCGCGATGGTGGACCTCGCCGAGGCGGACGCGGTCATCGCCTGCTTCAACGAGAAGGAGACGTGGAACCGCTGGCGACCCATCACCGCGATCCGCCTGGGCGACACCGACGGCAACCCGGGTACGGTCGCCGATCCCGCCTGGACACCGCTGCTGGTCACGCCGCCGCACCCCGACTACACGTCCGGCCACACCTGCAACACCGGCGCCACCATGTCGGCGTTGGCGTACTTCTTCGGCCGGGACGACATCGCCTTCAGCGCCTACAGCAGCGACTCCGGCACGAGAAGACACTTCAGCAGCTTCTCGCAGGCGCTCACCGAGGTCATCGACGCCCGGGTGTGGGGCGGCATCCACACCCGCAGCGCCGACCTGCAGGGGGCGCGGATCGGCCTGCAGACCACGGCGTACCTGGTCCGGCACCACTTCCGCCCGCTGAGGTGAGCATCGCCCCGGCTGCGCGGGCCAGCGGCGGCGGCGGTGAGGCAGGTGTACCCTGACCGTCCGATCCTCGCCCGGACCGGTGGGGGAGGGGCGGCCTCCTAACGTCCGTCGGGCGTCGGGGCAAGAGGGCGTGCCGCCTCCGGCTCAGCCCCAGACGCGGCCTCGGTTTGCCGCAGGCCCCGGGTGAGCGCCACGGTGGCTACCAGGGACAGCCCGGCCATCGCCGCCACGGCCCAGCTGGCCGGCAGCCGGTCGGCGATCACCCCGGCCAGCGCCGCGAACACCGCCTGGCCGGCCATCATGCCGTTCTGGTGCAGGCCGAGCACCTGTCCCCGCATCTGCTCCGGTGAGTGGGCGATCAGCCGCTCCTGCAACGGCAGCGACGCGGCGAAACCGGCCGAGGCGACGAGCGCGACGAGCATCGCCAGCGGCAGCGCCGGGTGCAGCACGAAGGCGAGGTACGGCAGGGCGAGCAGCAACCGCAGCGGCCGGACGGCCCAGTCCCGCTGGGCCGGCGTGAGGAACCGCCCCACCACCACGTCACCGGCGAGCATGCCGAGGGCACCCGCGGCGAACAGGAAGCCGGCCCGCTCCCCGGCGTACGGGATGAACAGCGCCTCGCAGCCCACCACGAGACCGTTGGGCACCCACAGGTTCAGGTAGAGCGACCGGCGGCGCGGGTCGGCCCACAGTTCCCGGTTGATCCGCAGCGTGCGGGCCGTCGACGCCCGTTCGCTCGCCCGGGCCGGTCGTTTGGCCAGGCCGAACCAGCCCAGCGCGGTGGCCACGGCCCGCAGCGCCGCGGCGATCAGGAACACCTGGTACGGGCTGAGCCAGACCAGCAGCACGCCACCCGCCCCGAAACCGGCGATCTGCATGACGCCGACGCTCGTGTTCATCGTCGACCGGCCGAGCACGTACGCGCCGGGCGGCAGCATGTCGCTGATCATCGCCCAGCGCGCGCCGCTGGTGATCGAGCCGGCGTACGCGGTGCCGAAGATGATGGCGAACCGGGCCCACAGCGGCAGAGTCGGCACCGCCTGGAGGGCCGCGCCGGCGGTGGCGATCAGCGCGGCGAGGGTCAACGCCCGGCGCGGTGGCAGGCTGTCGGCGGCGGACAGCAGGGTCAGGCTGCCGAGCACGCCGGCCAGCGGCGCGCCGAACACGCTCAGCGCGGTGAGCAGGGCGGAGTCGGTCGCCGCGTAGGTCAGCGAGCCCAGCGCAAGCGCCGAGGTGGTGTGCGCGGCGAGGCCGGCGCAGTTGGCGACGAACAGGTTCCGGAACTCGCGGACCGCGAAGAGATCGGAGTACGTCCTCACGCCGAGGATCCTTCAGGCCGGCGCGCCGGGCCCGTAGAGTTACGCCTGGAGGCGAAACATGGGTGTCTGGCAGGTGCCGGCGGACCTGCTCGCGCGGAGCCGGTTCACGGTCTCCCCGATGACCGACACGGTCGCCGCCTTGCGGGCGCTGAACGATCCGCGTCGACCCTGGCAGCGGGCCTGGCGCCGGCCGTACGCCGAGGCGTTCCAGCGGATGGTGGCCGACCGGCCGGTGGTGCGGGCGTTGCTGGCGGCGTCGTTCCAGCCCCGGTGGACGGCCGATTTCCTCACCCTCGCCCCCGAGGCGGCGAACCCGACGTTCGCCGAGGAGTTGGCGGCCGTCGCGCGGCGCGGCGACGAGCAGGTCCGGGCCGACCTGCGGGCGACCCGGCCCGGGCCGCTGGCCGAGGTGCTGCTGGGCGACGGACTCACCGACCAGGTGGTGGGCCTGCTGGACTGGGTCTGGACGCACACCGTCCAGCCCGAGTGGCCGGAGCGGGAACGCCGGCTGCGCGCCGACATCGTGGCCCGCACCGCGCGGCTGAGCGCGTACGGCTGGGCGGGCGTCTTCGCCGACCTCAACCGCAACGTGCGCTGGGTGGGTGACGGCTGCCTCCAGGTCAACGACTACCCGGCTCCGCCGTTGCCGCTCGACCAGGCCGAGCAACTCGTCTTCGTCCCGGCGCACTGCGCCCGGGGCTGGGTGGTGTGGGACCGGCCCACCCGGTTCGGCATGGTCTACGCGGCCAGCGGGGTGCTGGCCGACGCCGGGGCGGTGGCGCCGGACGGACTGGAGCGGTTGATCGGCGCCAACCGGGCGGCCATCCTGGCCCGGTTGGACACTCCGTTGAGCACCTCGCACCTGGTGGCCCTCACCGGCCTGTCCCTCGGCACGGTCGGCGACCACCTGCGGGTGCTGCTCGACGCGGGCGCCGTGACCAGACGACGGTCCGGCCGGGAAGTGCTCTACTGGCGTACCTCGCTGGGCACCGCCCTGGTGGGCGCCGGCCGCACCGGCTGACGGTGCGCCGCCTGCCGTCCACTCGGCGGTCACCCTTCGGCGGTTCGCCAGAACTGGCGCGGCGCGTACCCGTCGCGGCGCAGCCAGTGCTCGGTGTAGACGATCCGCTGCGCCGGCACCACGACCAGCGGCCCGGTCGGCGGCTCGTCCAGCTGCCGGGACCGCTCCACGTGGTCGGCCTGCCACCGGTACGCCGGCCAGTGGTGCTCGAACTCCGGGTCACCGGGATGGAGCACCCGGGCCCGGCCGAAGACCTGCGCGCCGCGGCTGCTGGCCTGCCCGACCAGGGGAGCGAAGACGCCGATGGAGACGCGCGGGTCGGCGGCGAGGTTGCGCATCTTCGGCGAGGTCGCCGCGGCGGTGAACATCAGGGTGAAGTCGAGGTGGAAGTAGCGCACCGGGGTGGCGAGGGGACCGTCCGGGCCGGTGGTGGCCAGCACGCACATGTTCTGCGACGACAGCAGGTTGAGGATCCGCTCCTCCAGGCGCTCCCGGTCGAGGCGGGCGGTGGGGGCGGGACCGGCGAGCCAGGGATTGGTGACGGGCATGCGTGATCTTCCCATCCACCGTGGCGTCCAATGGTGGTGGCGGGCGTGATTCCACGACCTGCACAAGCGGCGGTGGTGCGGTGGACGGATCCGGCACCGTAACCCGGTCGGCGGAACCCGCGACCACTGGTAGGTTCGCTGGCCGTGACGGGGACTGCGGGGGAACGGTTGGGCGCGCGTTTCGCGCGGCTCTGGGCGGCCAGCACCATGTCGGCGCTGGGCAGCGGGATGGCGACGGTGGCCGCGCCGCTGTACGTCGCGTCGCGGACCGACGATCCGCTGATCGTGTCGGCGGGCGCCGCGGTGGCGTGGCTGCCGTGGCTGCTGTTCGCGCTGCCCGGCGGGGTGCTCGTGGACCGGGTGGACCGGCGCCGGCTCATGGTGGTCATCGACTGGGTGCGGGTGGCCGTGCTGATGGTGCTGGCCGCCGCGATGGTCACCGACCGGGCCGGGGTGGCACTGCTGTACGCGGTGCTGTTCGTCGTCAACACCGGCGAGGTGGTGTTCCGCACCGCCGCCCAGGCGGTCGTGCCGGCGGTGGTGCCCCGGTCGCGGCTGGAACGGGCCAACGGCTGGCTCGGCGGCGGCACCCAGGTCATGCAGAACATGGTCGCCGGCCCGCTCGGCGGCTTTCTCTTCGTGGTGGCCCCCGCCATCCCGTTCGGCGTCAACGCCGGCACGTACGCCCTCAGCGCCGTGCTGGTCGGGCTGCTCGCCGGGACGTACCGCGCCTCGCTGGAGCCGGGCCGGCGCCGTTCGGTCCGCGCCGAGGTCGCCGAGGGGTTCCGGTGGCTGCTCTCGCAGCGGCTGCTGCGCACCATGACCCTGCTGATCGGCATGCTCAACGTCACCCTCACCGCCGCCCTGGCGGTGCTGGTGCTGCTGGCCACGGACCGGCTGGGTCTCGGCTCGGTCGGTTACGGCGCGCTGTTCACCTGCATTGCCATCGGTGGGCTGCTCGGCTCGGCCGTCGGTGACCGGCTCGTCGCCGCGATCACCGCGACCTGGACGATCCGGATCGGCCTGCTGATCGAGGCCGGTCTGCACCTGGCCCTGGCCGCCTCGCGCAGCGCCGTGGTCGTCGGGCTGGCGCTGTTCGTCTTCGGGGTGCACAGCGCGCTGTGGAACATGGTGGCGAACTCGCTGCGGCAGCGGCTCACCCCACCCGCGCTGCTGGGCCGGGTGGGCAGCACGAACCTGTTCCTCGCCGCCGGCGGCAACTGCGTCGGCGCGCTGCTCGGCGGGGTGGTCGCCAACCGGTTCGGGATCACCGCGCCGTACTGGGTGGGTTTCGTGGTCGCGCTGGTGGTGATCGCGGTGACCTGGCGGGTCTTCGACCGGGCGACGGTCGCCGCCGCGTACGCATCCGGCTCGGCCCCCGCGGCGCCGGAAACCCCGGCGAGCGTCGCCTGAGCGGCCTCGCTGCCCGCCTGGTCGGGCGGCGCGTCGTGGGGGCCGCGCCGCACGGGCACGGGGATGTGACAGCGTGGGCGGGTGAACCCGTCCCCGGTCGACGTCGACCTCGCGCTGGTGGGCGGCGGCGGCGCCGCCTCGCTGGTGCTGGCCGCCCTGGACCGGCACGACCTGACCGGCCTGCGGGTCGCCGTGGTGGACCCCGTGCACAAGCGGGGACAGGATCGCACCTGGGCGTTCTGGGGCACCCCGGGCGGCGACCTCGACCCGCTGCTGACCGCCAGCTGGTCACGGGTCGACGTGGTCACGCCCGCGGGCCGCCGGGTCCTGTCGCTCGACCCGCTGCGGTACGCCATGCTCCGCTCCGCCCCGGTCTACGACCGGGCTGCCGCGGCCGAACGCCGCCTCGGCGCCGTGCGGATCGGCGCGCCGGCCGGGGCGCTGCACGACGACGGCCACCGGGTGACCGTGTGCGACCCGGCCGGGCGGGTGCTGGTCCGGGCCGGCTGGGTGCTCGACTCGCGGCCACGGCCGCCCGAGCGGCCCGGGCGGACCACCTGGTTGCAGCATTTCCGCGGCTGGTGGCTGGCGGCCGACCGGCCCACTTTCGACCCGGACCGGGCGGTGCTGATGGACTTCCGCACTCCGCAGCCCGTCCGGGGCGTCTCCTTCGGCTACGTGCTACCGGTCGACGACCGGTACGCGCTGGTCGAGTACACCGAGTTCTCACCCGCCCAACTCACCGACGCCGGGTACGACGCGGCGCTGCGCGGGTACGCCGCCCAACTCGGCCTCGACCTGACCGCGCTGCGGGTGCGCGAGGTGGAGAACGGGATCATCCCGATGACCGACGGCCCGTTCCTGCCCCGCCCGTCGCCCCGGGTGGTCCGGCTCGGCACCGCCGGCGGCGCCACCCGACCGTCGACCGGGTTCACCTTCGCCGCCATGCTCCGGCAGGCCGACCAGATCGCCCGGGCGCTCGCCGCCGGCCAGGCGCCGGTGCCGGCGCCCGCGTACCCTCGGCGGCACCGGTGGCTGGACGCGGTGGCGCTGCGCGCCCTGGACCGGGGACACGTCGGCGGGGTCGAGTTCTTCGCCCGGCTGTTCGACCGCAACCCGCCGGAGCGGGTGCTGCGCTTCCTCGACGGGACCACCTCACCGGCGGAGGAGCTGGCGGTGATGCGGTCCAGCCCGCTGTTGCCGATGACCGGCGCGGTGCTCGGCGACGCCGTCGACCGGCTTCGCGCCCGGCTGCGCCGCGACCCGACCCCCACCCCGGTGCCCGAGGCCGGGTCGCGCGCGGCCGGTCAGGCCGGCTCGTAGGTGGCGATCACCACGCCGGTGGTCGTGCTGACGCTGTCCACCAGCCGCAGTGCGCCGTGGTCATCGCCCGCGGCAACAGCCGCCGCCCGGTGCCGAGCACCAGCGGATGGATCAGCAGCACGTACGCGTCGACCAGCCCGTGCCGGCGCAGCGAGCGGACCAACTCGCCGCTGCCCAGCCCCGCGATGTCCGGCCCGGGTTGCGCCTTCAGCTCGGTCACCGCCTCGATCACGTCGCCGTGGAGCAGATGAGAGTTCACCCACGGCAGCGGGTCGGCCAACGTGGTCGAGGCGACGTACTTGGGCAGCGCGTCGAGCACCGGGGTGAACGGGTTGTCGGTCTGCCGGGGCCAGTAGCCGGCGAAGTCGAGGTAGGTGCGCCGGCCGAGCAGCAGCGGGCCGGTCGAGGTCGTGCCCTCGCCCATCTTCCGGCCCAGAACCGGGTGGTTGTAGGGGACCGCCCAGCCGCCCCCGGGTGAAGCCGTCCCGGGTGTCCTCGTCTGGGCGCCCGGGGGCCTGCATGACCCCGTCCAGGCTGACCGATTCGATGATCGATGATCGGTGATCATAGGTTGATCTGGGTGGAACGTTTTCGGCTTTCCAAGGTCGGGAAGCGGTCCGCTCAGGCGGATCCGGCGACCACCGCGTCGCGCACGAGCGTCCGCAGGCCCTCCATCGGGTCGCCGTCGCCCGCTCCGAGCCGGTTGCGCACCGCCGCGACCGTCAGCCCCAACGCCGGGTACGCGAACGCCAGGCTCCCGCCGCTGCCGGCCGTGCCGAACGACCCGTCGCCGTCGACCGCGTACCCGAGGCCGAAGGTCACTTCCTGCCCGAACACCCAGTCCTCGGCGCGGACCGCCACCGCCGACACCTCCTCCAGGCGCTCAGGTGAGATCAGCCGTACGCCGTCGACCGGGCCGAGCAGGGCCGCGTACATCCGGGCGACCGCGCGGGCGCTCATCGTGCCGACCGCCGGCACGTCGGCGCGCAGCACGTCGGGGCGGCTGCCGATGGTCGCGTCGGGTCGGACGCCGGGCGGGGCCACCGCGTCGAAGTTCGGCAGGTGCGCGCTCGCGTACGCGATCATCGCGGTCAGGCCGGCGTCCTCCAGCCGGGCCAGCCGGGGCAGGTCCGCCTCCGGCACCCCGAGGAACAGCTCCCCGGCCACGCCGAGCGGGCCGGCCACCTCCTCGGCGAGCACCTGCGAGATCGGCCGGCCGGTGACCCGCCGGACCACCTCGCCGACGATCCAGCCGAACGTCCAGGCGTGGTACGCCAGTCGCGCGCCCGGCGCCCACAGCGGCTCGGCGTCGGCGATCACGGCACACATCCGGTCCCAGTCGGTGAAGTCCTCCGGGGTGGTGTCGGCCGGCAGCGCGGGCAGCCCGGCGGTGTGGGTGAGCGCGTGCCGCAGGGTGATCCCGTCCTTGCCCCGCCGGGCGAACTCCGGCCACACGTCGGCGATGCGCAGGTCGTAGTCGAGCAGCCCGCGCTCGGCCAGCACGTGCACCACGGTGGCGGTGAGCCCCTTGCCGGTCGAGACCGCGTGGATCGGGGTGTCGGCGGTCATCGGTCGCCCGGTGGCGGGGTCGGCCAGGCCGGCCTGCTCCTGCACGATCGGCTCGCCGTCCAGGTAGGCGGCCACCTGCACTCCGGCCTCCCGGCCGGAGGTGACCAGCTCGTCGATCGTCGTGCGTACCGCGGCCCGCCGGCCGTCCCAACGTCCGTCCACGACCGGTCACCCTGCCAGGCCGTCGGGCGGGTGTCGCGGGCTTTTCCGGGACCCGGCTCGGCCGGGTCGGATGCTCGCGCCGGCGGGCGTACCGGGTAGGTTGCCGGCATGGCGGACGACGTGAGCGGCAGGGTCGTGGAGATCTGGACCGACGGGGCGTGCAGCGGCAATCCCGGTCCCGGCGGCTGGGGTGTCGTGCTGCGCTGGGGCGACCACGAGCGCGAGCTGTGCGGCGGCGAGGCGACGCCGACGACGAACAACCGGATGGAGCTGACCGCCGCCATCCAGGCGCTGGAGAGCCTGACCCGACCGGTCACCGTGCGCCTGCACACCGACAGCACGTACGTCCGCAACGGCATCACCGGCTGGCTCGCCTCGTGGAAGCGCAACGGCTGGCTGACCGCGGCGAAGCAACCGGTGAAGAACGCCGACCTGTGGCAGCGGTTGGAGGCCGCCTGCGCCCGGCACGACGTGACCTGGCTGTGGGTGAAGGGCCACAACGGACACCCGGAGAACGAGCGGGCCGACGCGTTGGCCAACCGGGGCATGGTCGAGGCGCGGGCGGAGGCGGTCGCCGCCCGCTGACGCCGGCGGGTTGTGTCGAACCCCGTCGATGAGTAACGTAGCGGATCGATGCCGTCACGGACAGTCGCCCCGGAGGTGTCCGCGTGACCATTGCGCCGCTCACCGACCTGCCCCTGTGGCCGCCGATCAACCTCGACCGCGACCCGCTCGTCCCGCTCGACGCGGCGGAGCGGCACCGCTTCTCCGGACCGGTCACCCGGGTCCGGCTCCCCACCGACGCGACCGCCTGGCTGGTCACCCGGCACGCCGACGTCCGGCAACTGCTGCGCCACCCCGGCTTCAGCGCCGACCTCAGCCGACCGGGCTTCCCCCTGCTGCGCCGGGTCGCCCCCGGCACGCCCAGCGACCGGCGGGGCGGCTTCATCCGGATGGACGGAAGCGAGCACTCCCGGCTGCGCCGGATGCTCACCGCAGAGTTCATGATCAAGAACGTGCGGCGGATCGAGCCGCTGATCCAGCAGACCGTCGACCGGGCCCTGGACGGGCTGCGCGACGCCGGCCCGCCGGCCGACCTGGTGGCGCACTTCGCCCTGCCGGTGCCCTCGATGGTGATCTGCCACCTGCTCGGCGTCCCGTACGCCGACCACGACTTCTTCCAGCAACGCAGCCGGACCCTGATCGACCGCGACGCGCCACCGGACCGGGTCCAGCTGCACGTGCGGGAGCTGCGCGACTACCTGCACCGGCTGGTGGAGACGAAGGTGGCCGCCGGGGACCGCACCGACGACCTGCTCAGCCGCCTGGCCCGGGACCGGGTCGACACCGGCGAACTCGCCGTCGACGAGCTGGTCGGCATGGCGGTGCTGCTGCTCATCGCCGGCCACGAGACCACCGCCAACATGATCGGGCTGAGCACTCTGCTGCTGCTCCGCCACCCCGCCCGGTACGCCGCCCTGCGCGACGACCCCGGGCACGCCGACGGTCTGGTCGACGAACTGCTGCGCTACCTGAGCATCGTCCGCACCGGCCTACCCCGGCTCGCCGTGCAGGACGTCGAGATCGGCGGGCAGCTCATTCGGGCGGGGGAGGGCGCGATCGGGGTGCTCTCCCTGGCCAACCGGGACCCGGGGGTCTTCGACGCGGCCGACGAGTTCGACCCGTACCGGCAGGCGCAGCAGCATCTGGCGTTCGGGTTCGGCGTGCACCAGTGCATCGGCCAGCCCCTCGCGCGGGCGGAACTGCGGGTCGCCCTGGTGGAACTGGCCCGACGGTTCCCCCGGCTGCGCCCCGGCACGGAGGCCGGGCGGCTGCCGACCCGGGACACCTCGGTCGTCTTCGGCCTCGACGCGCTGCCGGTGACCTGGTGACCGAGGCGGCGGCCGTGCGGATAAGAGTGGACCGGGACCGCTGCTGCGGGTCGGGCAACTGCGTGGTGACCGCGCCGGAGGTCTTCGACCAGGACGACGACGACGGCCTCGTGGTGCTCCGCCGCGCCGAGCCCGCGCCGGACGCAGCCGACCGGGTCCGGCGGGCCGTCGACCTCTGCCCGTCCGGCGCGATCAGCCTCGACCCGCCGTCCCGGCCGGATCACTCCACGTTCGGCAGCTCGCCGGTGCCCGAGACCTGGTCGACGTCGTAGCCCGCCCGGCTCGTCTCCCGGGCGGAGCGTCGATCCTCGGCCGGCAGGTCGGCGAAGTCGTCGCCGGTGTCGTCGGTGGTGTGCAGGGATTCGCCCGGCGGTCGCAGCGACGCCTCGTACGCGGTGGCGCCGTCCGGTTCGTCCGTGGGCGCGCGGCCGAAATGCTCACTCGTCATGTCGAACTCCTGCCCGCGTCGCTCGTGGGTAAACGCCCCGGTCAGCGGGGCGCATCCGGGTGCGTCGGCATCGACGAGCCGCCGGCGCTGGTGCCCGACGACCCACCGGCCACCCCGGAACCGTCGTCCTCGGTGACCACGTCCGGCTTCGGTGTGCCCGGCTCCGGCGCCGGTACGTCCGTGTCCGCGTCGACCTGGACCAGCCGGGCCTGACCGGCCTCGTCCTCGGCGTGCGCCGGATCGACCGGCTGCTTGCCCTGGCGTACCCGATACTTCACCCGTCCGCCTCCCGTCGGTGCCGCGTCACCCGCGTCGCCCGAGGTGACGCCGACTCCGGCTACCCCGCTCCGGCGCCCCGAAACGTGCGGCACCGCCCGGCCGGCTCCCCTCGGCGCAGGGCGAACGCCGTATCGGGGGCGAGCAGTTCCCACGTCCCGCGTGATCCACTCGGTGTGCGGCAGGGCGCGGGGTCCGCGCGGTGGGACGGCCCGGGATGCCGCATCCGGGGTCGGTCAGCGCCGGCGGCGTGCGGAGCCGGGTCGCCCGCGCGAGGGCTGGACGGGGGTGACCGCCAGCGACCAGTGCGCGGGCCGGCGCAGGCGGGGTGGCAGGACGGTCCGATGGTCGCCGCGGGCCGCCTCGAGCTGCGACTGGTGCACGAAGAGACAGCGCCCGAGGTCGGCGCCGCGCAGGTCGGCGCCGCGCAGGTCCGCCCCGGTCAGGTCGGCCGGGCCGAGGTCCACGCCCCGCAGGTCCGCGCCGATGAGGCAGGCCCCGCGCAGGTTCGCCCCGGACAGCCCGGCCCGGCGCAGGTCCGCCCCGATCAGCACCGCCCCGCGCCGGTCCACGCCCTCCCGCCCGGCCCGGGCCTGCGCGCCGGCCCGGGACAGCAGCTGGTTGACCCGGTCCCGCTGCGCGTCGACGTCCAGCGCGAGCAGCTCGTCCGGTGTGCCGTCGGTGAGCCGCCCGGTCTCGGCCAGCGCAGCCGCCAGGTCGTCCCGCAGGGGGCCGGCCGGGGTCAGCGCCAGGGCCTCGGTGAGGTACCAGAGCAGCTCGTGCAGCGGCCGCATCACCGTGAAGGTGTCGAACATCCGCCGGGCGCTCGCCGGGTCCGCCCGCCAGTCCCGCCCGCCGAAGGTCCCCTGCGCCACGTGCTGGCCCGCGCCGAAGCAGTCGAAGACCGTGCAGCCGGGGAAACCCCGCTGCCGCAGGTCGCGGTGGATGCCGCAGCGGGAGTCGGGGCGCAGGTTCGGGCAGGGCTGCCCGGCGGGCTTGTCGATGGCGAAGTCGGCGGAGGCGGCGAACGCGGGCGCGACGCAGCAGATTCCGAAGCACCGGGCACAGTCGGCCTGCAGCTCACGCCCCCCACTCGCCACCGCTTGCCGTTCCGCCGCCTCGGACACCCTGCCCGGCCTCCCATCGTCTCGCCACCACCGGCCACCACCGCCGCATCCGGATGCCATTGTCCCGCCCCGGCCGTGGCTGGACGGCGGGCGGGGCGACCCCCTGCCCGTTCTGCCCCGGGATGCGGCGTTGCTCCGTATCGTGGAGTGACGAAGGAGGCGGCGGGGATGGACGAGCAGACGCGGGAGCAGGCCCTGCTCACCGCCGTCACCACCGAGCACTTCGTGCTCCAGACCTCCCGCAGCGCCACCATAACCGAGTCGGTTGGCCGGGCCACGATCTTCATGTCGGTGCTCTCCGCCGCGCTGATCGGGCTGGGCTTCGTCTCCAGCAGCGGGCACCTGCTGCGGCCGTACCTCGGCGCCGTGCTGCCGACCCTGGTGATCACCGGGCTGCTGACCTTCGCCCGGCTGGTGCAGAGCATGGTGGAGAACGAGGTGGACCTGCAGCGGATCCAGCGCATCCGCGCCTGGTACCACCGGCGGTTCGCCGAGGACCAGGACTTCTTCGCCGACGCCCTGACCCAGGGTGGCGGCACGCGGGCGGAGTGGGCGGCAGTGGGCAGCCGGCCCGGCCGCCGGCACATGCTGCTCACCGCGGCCGCGTTGGTCGGCGCGGTCAACGCGCTGTTGATCGGGCTCGGCGCCACCCTGCTGAGCGGCCTGTCCGGCGCCGCACCCGGCCTGGCGATCGCGGTCGGCGTGGTGGTGGTGCTGGCGGCCTTCGCCGTCCAGGTCGGCTACATCAACCGGGCCTCCATCTCGCTCGGCCGCTGAGCCGGGCGGCGCCCGGGTCCGCAGCCAGGGCGTCGAGGTCACCGACGACGCGAGCGGCGAGCCGGCCGGCGGTCGCCGGGTCGGGGCGAGGGAGAGCCGGGTGCGGGCCGGTGGGAATGTCCGAACGGGTGACAACCGGAAGGCGGGTCCGCCGCAGCGTATTCGGAAACTGCCGGGAAGATGGCCGAACGGATGACAACCAAATCGGTCCGTTATTGCACCGAGTCATTTCGTAAATCAGATCGTTGTCAATGTCTGACAACCGATCCGGCCGTTACCGTAACGATTCAATTCGTCGTTCCCCAGCGGTTTACCGTCGGGTGGCAGGACGTTTTCGTCGCCGTCGGGAGGGCTCCTCATGAGCGACATGTCCCACCCACCGTCGTTGACCGTGCCCGGTGACCCGGCCGCCCCGGACGTCGCCGTCGAAACCGAATCCCCGCCCCAGGCCGGCCGGCGGGAGATCGTCGGCCGGTCGCCGAATCAGCTCGCCTGGCTGCGGCTCAAGCGGGACCGGACCGCCCGGCTCAGCGCCCTGACGCTGGTCGTCGCCGCCCTCGTCGCCCTCTGCGCGCCGCTGCTCGGCTGGCTCACCGGAATGGACCCGACGGACAAGTTCGTGAATCGGCTCAACGATTTCGGAATGCCGATCGGCTACGCCGGCGGCATCACTTCCGAACACTGGCTCGGACTCGAACCGGGCAGCGGTCGGGACATCCTGCTCCAGTTGGTGTACGGACTGCGGACGTCATTGTTCATCGCCTTCACCTCGGCCCTGCTGGCGTCGGTCATCGGGGTGACGGTGGGTGTGGTGGCCGGGTGGGCGCGCGGCTGGCTGGACAGCGTCATCAACTGGCTGGTCGACCTCACGCTGGCGTTCCCGTTCCTCATTTTCGCCCTGGCGGTGATCCCGATCCTGCAGGACCGCTTCTACACCGAGCGGGAGGCGCCGCCGCCGGCCTTCCGGGTCGCCCTGATCATCGCCACCTTCGGCCTGTTCAGCTGGACGTACACGGCCCGGCTGGTCCGCGGCCAGGTGATCTCCCTGCGCGAGCGGGAGTTCGTCGAGGCCGCCCGGGCCGCCGGCGCCGGCACCGGGCACATCCTGTTCCGGCAACTGCTGCCGAACATCTGGGCCCCGATCCTGGTCACGGTCTCGCTGAACGTGCCGCAGTTCATCGCCATCGAGGCCGCCCTGGCCTTCGTCAACATCGGCGTCACCGAACCCACGCCTGACCTCGGCCGGATGATCTACAACAGCATCGGCTACGTGGCCAGCGACCCCTGGTACACCCTGTTCCCCGGATTGACGATCTTCCTGCTGGTCCTGGCGTTCAACCTCTTCGGTGACGCCCTGCGCGACTCGCTGGATCCCCGGTCGACCCGGTAACCCCCGGCCATCAAACACGCCCGGCCGGCGGGGGCCGCCGGGCGGGAAGGGAGCACACCGTGCGAGCACGAACCCGGACACTGACCACCGGTGTCCTCGCCGCGGCGCTCGTCGCCGCCGGTTGCAGCCCGACCACCGAGAGCGGTGGTGGCGGCGACGACAAGACGAAGACCCAGACCGGCTCGGTCTCCTACGAGCCCGCCGACAACCAGGGCCCGGCGAAGGCGGTCGACGGGGCCGCCCGCGGCGGCACCCTCACCATCATGCAGAACTCCGACTTCGAGCACCTCGACCCGGCCCGTAACTACGTCAACGTGCAGCAGGTCACCGGCGGGCTCCTCTACCGGGCGCTCAACGGCTACAAGGAGGACGGCACCGGCAAGCTGCTGCTCGTCGGCGACCTCGCCACCGATCCGGGCAAGGACGTCAACAAGGACTGCAAGGTGTGGGAGTTCACCCTGCGGGAGGGGGTGAAGTACGAGGACGGCTCCCCGGTGACCAGTAAGGACGTGGCCTACGGCATCGCCCGCTCGTTCGCGTCCAACCTCAACGAGGGGCCGCACTACATCCAGCAGTGGCTCTACCCGGGTGGGGCGTACAACGCGAAGTACCAGGGGCCGTACGACGGTGGCAAGCCGGCGCCGGACGGCATCGAGACGCCCGACGACCGGACCATCCGGTTCACCTTCCCGGAGGCGCACTGCGACCTGCCGTACGCCGCCGCGCTGCCCACCAGCGCGCCCGTGCCCGCCGCCAAGGACACCCGGGCCAACTACGACCTGCGGCCCTTCTCCTCCGGGCCGTACAAGGTCAAGTCGTACCAGCGCGACGTGGCGCTGGAACTGGAGCGCAACCCGAACTGGGACCCGAAGACCGACCCCATCCGCAACGCGTACCCGGACGCCATCCGGATCACCTTCGGCCTGGAGCAGGCGCAGATCGCCGAGCGGCTCGTCGCCGACGCCCCGGCCGACCAGGCCGCGCTGAGCTGGACCGACGTGCCGCCGGCCGTACTGCCCCGGACCACCACCGCCGGCGTCGTCGAGCGGGTCGCCAAGGGCCCGACGCAGTACACCTGGGTGCTGAACATCAACACCCAGCGGGTCACCGACCTGAACGTCCGCAAGGCGCTGAACTACGCCGTGGACAAGGACGCCGCGCTCAAGGCGATCGGTGGGCAGGCCGCGGGCTCCCCGGCCACCACGCTGATGTCGCCGACCACGGCCGGCTGGAAGAAGTACGACGTCTTCACCGCCCCGGTCACCGGTGACAAGGCCAAGGTCACCGAGTTGCTCGCCGGCAAGCGCCCGAAGCTGGTCTTCGCCCACTCCAACACCGAGCTGCGGACCCAGCAGGCCGAGGCGATCCGGAAGAACCTCACCGACATGGGCTTCGACATCGTGATGAAGCCCATCGAGAGCAGCAGCTACTACGACGAGATCGGCCGCAAGAACAACCCGTACGACCTCTACATCAGCGGGTGGGGCTCGGACTGGCCGACCGGCTCGACCGTCATCCCGCCGGTGTACGACGGGCGGGAGATCGTCGCCGAGGGGAACAACAACGTCTCGTACCTCAACGAGCCGTCGATCAGCGCCGAGGTCGACCGGGTCCGTAACCTGCCCGCCGCCGAGCAGGACGCCGGGTGGATGGCCCTGGACGAGAAGATCATGCGGGAGTACGTCCCGGTCGTGCCCTGCTACTACGACGCCGCCTACGAGCTGCACGGGTCGAAGGTCGGCAACGCCTTCCTCAGCGACGCCTTCGGGATCATCTCGCTCAACGGCATCTACGTGAAGCAGTGACCGCCGTGGGGGCGGCCCTCGTCCGGGCCGCCCCCACCGTCCATCGGGGAGGTGTTCCCGTGTTCCGTTTCGTCCTCCGGCGGCTCCTCGTCGCCGCGGTGACCCTCGCGGTCATCAGCCTGGTCACCTTCGGTCTCTTCTTCGCGGTGCCGAGCAGCCCGGCCAAGGTGATGTGCGGCAAGAACTGCACCACCGAGGACATCGCCCAGGTCGAGCAGCGGCTCGGCATCGACCAGCCGTTGCCCCGCCAGTACGCGGACTTCGTCAAGGGGGTCTTCGTCGGCCGCACGTACGGCTCGGGGGACTTCCGGCAGGACTGCCCGGCACCCTGCCTGGGCTACTCGTTCCGCAACAACCAGCCGGTCACGGAGATCATCACCCAGCGCCTCCCGGTCACCTTCAGCATCGTCTTCGGTGGCGCGGTGCTCTGGCTGGCGTTGGGCGTCTCGCTGGGCATGGTGTCGGCGCTGCGCCGCGGAACGGTCTTCGACCGGGCCGCGATCGGCATCACCCTGGCCGGGGCGTCAATGCAGGTCTACTTCTTCGGGCTGATCCTGCTCTACCTGCTGGTGTACGCCACCGGGCTGCTGCCGTTCCCCAGCTACACCCCGTTGACCGAGAACCCGGCCCGGTGGGCGGTGGGCCTGCTGCTGCCCTGGATGACGCTCGGCTTCCTCAACTCGGCGCTGTACGCCCGGCTGTCCCGGGCGCAGATGCTGGAGACGCTGTCGGAGGACTTCGTGCGGACCGCCCGGGCCAAGGGGCTCTCCACGCGGCAGGTGCACACCCGGCACGCGCTGCGGGCCGCGATCACGCCCATCGTTACCATCGCCGGCCTGGACATCGGCACCAGCCTCGGCGGGACGTTCATCACCGAGACCATCTTCGGTCTGCAGGGGCTGGGCAAGGCGACCGTGGAGGCGGTGCAGTTCCTCAACCTGCCGGTGGTCATGGCGACCGTGCTGCTGGCGGCGGTGTTCATCGTGGTTGCCAACATCGTGGTCGATGTGCTCTACGCGGTCATCGACCCGCGGGTCCGGCTGAACTGAACGGAGGGATCGAGATGGTGAAGCTACCGGCGCCCCGCTCGGGCGAGGGTCCCTATCTGCGGGTGGCGGACCTGCGGGTGGGGTTCGACACCGAGGACGGGGTGGTCCGTGCCGTGGATGGGGTGTCGTTCTCGGTGGAGCGGGGTCGCACCCTCGGCATTGTGGGGGAGTCGGGTTCGGGTAAGAGCGTGACGTCGCTGGCGATCCTGGG